>NZ_JBVHTR010000002.1:159686-220988 GCF_055565775.1 Streptomyces sp. NPDC028331
GTCTCCCCCCCCCCTCCCCCTCCCCCCCCCCCCCCCCCCCCCCCCCCTCCTCCCCCCCCCCCCCCCCCCCCCCCCCCCCCCCCCCCCCCCCCCCCCCCCCCCCCCCCCCACCCGGGTGGGGTGTCAGCTGCCCCAGCAGGCGGAGGCGGCCTGCGACGGGGACTGGACGGTGAGGCCGTCGAGGGACTTGGCGGCGACGAGCGCGGTGCCGGTGTCGTAGAACGACTTGCCGTTGGTCACGCTGGGCTTGCTGCCGCCGCGGGCCAGCTTCGCGATCGAGGTGACGCCGAGCGCGGCCATCTTGCCCGGGTACTGCACGGCGTCGGCGGCGAACTCACCGCTGGTGACGTTCTTCAGGCCGGAGCAGCTACCGTCGATCGCGTAGACGGCGACGTTCTTCTCCTTGCCCGCCGCCTTCAGCGCGTTGTACGCGCCCTCGCCCGCCGGCTCGTTGATCGCGTAGACCACGTTGATGTTCGGGTTGGCCGACAGGCAGTTCTCCATCGCGGTGCGTCCGCCGTCGATGGCTCCCTGGGTGGGCTGGTGACAGACGACGGTGTACGAGCCGCCCTTGCCGCCGGTGTACTTGCCGGACTTGGCTTCCTTGCCGTTCTCCGTCTTGCTGCCCGGGTCGATGCCCATGCCCTCCAGGAAGCCGTGGTCGCGGTTGATGTCCACGGAGACGACCTGGTTGTTGAACAGGTCGAGCATGGCGATGACGGCGGGCTTGCCGTTCAGGGCGGCCGCGGCGTACTGACCGATGAGCTTGCCCGCCTGCTCGTTGTCGGTGGCGTAGGTGATGTCCGCGGTGCCGGCCGGGTTGGGCGCGGTGTCGAGGGCGATCACGAACAGGCCGGCCTGCTTGGCGCGGTTCAGCGCGGCGTTGACCGCGTCGCCGTTGGTGGTGATGAGGATGCCCTTGTCGCCGCGCGATATGGCGTTGTCGATGGCGGTGATCTGGGTCTGGGTGTCGCCGTCGGAGTTGCCCGCCGCCACCGTGAGGCTCACGTTGTCCTTGGCGGCCTGGGCCTTGGCGTCCTTCTCCATGCTCACGAAGTACGGGTTGGTGAGCGTCTTCAGGATCAGGGACACACCCACCTTCCCGGATGAACCGGACGAACCGGACGAAGAGGAGCTTCCGTTCGAGGAACCGCAGGCCACGAGCGTGGCGCCGAGGCACACGGTGATGCCGATCGCTGCCGCCCGGGTGCGCCGACTGCGGCGGCCCGACGCCTGGCTGGTGGAGATGTTCATCGCTTGATCCCTTTCGGAGCCGTCATTGGCCGACGCTGAGACAACGTTGACTGACCGGGATACTGGGCCCGTATGGACGAGCCCGTCAAGACGCTGGTAGACATGGGCCCGCAACGAGTCGGTAACGCGCAACCGGTGGGAGACAACGATGACTCAGGGTGTGCCGCCGCCGCGGTCCCCGCGCAGCCGGCCCACGATGCGTGAGGTGGCCGCGCTGGCCGGCGTGGCCATCAAGACGGTCTCGCGCGTGGTCAACGGCGTCCCCACCGTCGATCCGCTGATCGCCGCCCGGGTCCGCGAGGCCGCCGACAAGCTGGGCTACCGGCCCAACCTGACCGCCAGCAGCCTGCGCCGCGGGGACGGCCGCACCTCGATGATCGGCATGCTCGTCGAGGACGCCGCGAACCCCTTCTCGGCCGCCCTGACCCGCACCGTCGAGAACGTGGCCCGCGAACGCGGAGTCCTGGTGCTCGTCGGCAGCCTGGACGAGAACGCGGACCGGGAACGCGAACTGGCCCGCGCACTCATCGACCGGCGCGTCGACGGCCTGGTGATCGTCCCCGCGGGACGCGACCACAGCTACCTGATCAGCGAGCAGCGCTCGGGCACCTGCATGGTCTTCGTGGACCGCGAGCCCAGCCTGCTCGACGCCGACGCCGTCGTCTCCGACAACCGGCAGGGCGCCCTGACCGCCGTCAACCACTTGCTGAAGGCCGGTCACCGCCGCATCGCCTACCTCGGCGACCGGGAGTCGATCTCCACCGCCGCCCAGCGGTTCGACGGCTACCGGCACGCCCTGGAACTCGCGCACATCCCGTACGACGACGGGATCGTCCGCCACGTCGGGGCCAGCGAGGAGGCCGCCGTCGCCGCGACCGAGCAGGTCCTGTCGCTGCCGGACCCGCCCACGGCCCTGTTCACCAGTCAGAACCTGGTCACCATCGGGGCCGTGCGCGCGCTGCGCGCCCTCGGCCTGCAGGACAGCGTGGCCCACGTCGGCTTCGACGACTTCCCCCTCGCCGACATCCTCAGTCCGGGGATCTCCGTCATCGCGCAGGACATCGAGCAGGTCGGCAGCACCGCCGCCGAGATCCTCTTCGCCCGGCTGGACGGCGACCAGTCGCCCACCCGTACCGTCACCGTGCCGACCCGGCTGATCGAGCGGGGCTCCGGCGAGATCCCGGCCGGAGGCCCCCGCCATGACTGAACCGACCCAGGCAACGGGGCAGGCCCCCACCCTGACCGTGATCGGCGAAGCCCTCATCGACATGGTCCAGCTCGACGCGCCCGGCGACTACCGCGCCCGCCCCGGCGGCAGCCCGTTCAACGTCGCCGTCGGTCTCGCCCGGCTGGGACACCGCACCGCGCTCATGGCGCGACTGGCCGACAACACCTTCGGCCGGATGCTGCGCGGCCACGCCACCGCCGACGGGGTCGACCTGACGGCCTGTCCGCACGCCGCCGAACCGACCACACTGGCCGTCGTCTCGATGGACGCGCAGGGCCGCGCAAGCTACGACTTCTACCTCGACGGCACCGCCGACTGGCAGTGGACCGACGACGAAACCGCCCGCGTCCCGGCCGGCACCGCCGTCCTCCACTTCGGCTCCGTCGCCTCCTGGACACCGCCGGGCAGCGACCACGTCCACACCGCCGTCCAGCGCCTGTACGCCCAGGGCACGACGCTGATCAGCTACGACCCCAACATCCGCCCCGCCCTGCTGGGCGACGCGGCACGCGCCGGGCAGGCCGTCGAACGCAGCGTCGGCGTGTCCCACATCGTCAAGGCGAGCCGCGAGGACGCCGAGTGGCTCTACCCGGACACCCCGATCGAGCGGATCGCCGCCCGCTGGATCGAACTCGGCGCGCTCCTCGTCGTGATCACCGACGGCGCCGCCGGCGCCCACGCCTTCCCCACCGGTGGGGACGCCTTCAGCCGTCCCGGCCGCAAGGCCGCGGTGGTGGACACCGTCGGCGCGGGCGACGCCTTCACCGCCGGGCTGCTCGGCGCCCTGGTCCGCCGCGGGCTGCACACCCCGGAGGCCCTCGCCGCGGCAGCCCCGGCACTGCTGGCGAGCGCCGTGGACGACGCGGTCCTCGTCTCCGCCCTCACCTGCGAGCGCATGGGCGCCGACCCGCCCACCGCCCTGCCGCGCCCCGGCCGGCCCGCCGACGCACCCCTGACCGAGGCGGACCTCACCTTCCCCGACGTTGCCGACGACGCCGACGAACACGACCGGACGCGGGAACCGGTGCTGGGCGGGCTGTGACACGGGGAAGCCGGCCGCGCGGAGGCGTGCGGTGGCCCGGAGCCCCACGGCATGTGCGACCGGGCTGACAGACTTCCACAGGCTGTGGGACCAGACTGGCCCCCACACGGTACGCGGCAAGGTGGGCGACAGCTCCGTGACGCCGGGGACTGCACCGGAGGAAGGACACGCCGGACATGACCGATCCACAGCGCGGCACCGCCGCAGGGGCCCCGAGTGCCCGGCGCCCGGCGCCCGGCGCGGCCGCGGCGCTCGGCCGCTTCCCGGGGACCCCCCGCCCGTGACCGGCCCGGCCGCAGGAGCACCTGGAACCGGGAGCCGCCCGGCGTGGCTGACCCGCAACGTCAAGGTGCTGTGCGGGGTGTCCTTCCTTCAGGACGCCGCCAGCGAGCTCCTCTACCCGATCCTGCCGATCTTCCTGACCGTGGTCCTCGGCGCTCCGCCCGCCGTGGTCGGCGCCGTCGAGGGCCTGGCCGAGGGCGCCGCATCGGTCACCAAGGTCGCCGCCGGGCGCCTCGCCGACCGGTTCGCCCGCCGCCCCCTCATCGGCGCCGGGTACGGGCTCGCCGCCCTCGGCAAACTGCTCGTCGCGCTCGCCACCGTGTGGCCGCTGGTGCTGGTGGCGCGCGTGGTCGACCGGCTCGGCAAGGGCATGCGCGGCGCACCCCGCGACGCCCTCCTCGTCGAGGGCGTCCCGAACGGGCAGCGCGGCAGGGTGTTCGGGCTGCACCGGGCCGCCGACACCGCAGGCGCCGTGGTCGGCCCGCTGGTGGGCCTGGCCCTGTACGAGGCGCTCGACCACCGGCTGCGCCCGCTGTTCTGGGTCGCGGTGATCCCGGCCGTGGCCTCGGTCGCCCTGGTCGCCGCCGTACGCGACCCGCACCAGGCCGGCGCCACCGCGACGAAAGCCCCGCGTACGCGATGGCGGTCCCTGCCCCGCCCGTACTGGCGCGTCCTCGTCCTGCTGCTCGCCTTCAACCTGGTCAACTTCCCCGACGCGCTGCTCCTGCTGCGCGCGCACGACCTCGGCCTGTCCACCGCCGGGGTGGTCGGCGCCTACGCCGTCTACAACCTCGCCTACGCCGCCCTGTCCTACCCGGCCGGTGCGCTCTCCGACCGGCTGCCCCGGCCCCTGGTGTTCTCCGCGGGCCTGCTCTTCTTCGCCGTCGGTTACCTCGGACTCGGCCTCATCCACAGCGCCTGGCTGGTCTTCGTGGTGCTCACGCTGTACGGCGGCTTCAACGCCTGCACCGACGGGGTCGGCAAAGCGTGGATCTCCACCCTCGTCCCCGACCGCAGGCAAGGCACCGCCCAGGGCCTCTACCAAGGCGCCACCGGCGCCGCCGTCCTGCTCGCCGGCCTGTGGGCCGGACTCGCCTGGGGCACCGACGGCCACCTCCCGCTGCTGATCTCCGGCAGCATCGCGCTCGCCCTGGCCGTCGCGCTGCCGGCCCTGACCCGCCTGCGGCCCCCTGACCCGCATGCGGCCCCTGAGCCGCCGACGGGCCCCTGATTCACCTGCGCTCCCCTGACTCGCCTGTGGCTCCCTGACCTGGCTGTGGCTCCCCGACCTGGCTGTGGCTCCCTGACCTGCCTGCGGCTCCCCGCCCCGCCCACGGCCCCCCGACCCGCCCGCACCCGACCGCACCCGACCGCTCCTGACTCCCCGACGAAGCCTCGACGGCGACCTCACACCGGCTTCCGGGCAGGGGGATGTCAGGTTTCAGTCAAAAAAGTTGTCCAAATGGGGGACGCTTCCGCTCACTCGTGATCGGGTCTCCTGCGACGGCTGTATCACCGCCCGTTTGGGAGGACTTGGTGTCAGCACCAACCCGCAAGAGACGATGGCTCACGATCTGCGCCATCACGGCATCGGCCGGCCTCGTGGCGATACCCGCGAGCGCCACGCCCGGCAAGCACAGCAGCAGCCCCTTCGGCTCCCGCGAACTCGCGCGACTCGCCGCCGAGCGCGCGCATTCGACGGGTGCCATGAGCCCCAAGGTCACGTCGGAGGACGGCGGGGACGACGGCAACGAGGCCGACGAGATCGCCGAGGGCGCGGACCAGTACGCCGAGGCCCGCACCTCACCCGGCATCGTCGCGCCGGGCGCGTACGGCGCCGCCTGGCAGAGCCTGACCAGCCTGCCCAGCAGCGGAGGCAGTTGGCGGCACATCACCGGTCTGCCGTACAACTCCGACGACCCGCGCTACCGCGACATCGACTCCAACTCCAGCGGCGGCTCCGGCAACGTCACGGGCCGGATGGCCGCGATGGCCGCGGACGACGACGGGTACGTGTACGCGGGCAGCGCCGGCGGCGGGGTGTGGCGCTCGCGGACCGGCGGCGGGCACTGGCAGCCCATCAGCGACCGGCTGCCCTCGCAGTCCACCGGCGCGCTCGCCCTCGACGGTGCCGGACGGCTGTGGCTGGGCACCGGAGAGGCGAACACCAACGCGGACGCCTACCTCGGCAGCGGCGTGTACGTGCTGTCCGACCCGCACCACGGCACCTTCTCCACGCGCAGCCGGGTCGGCGGCGACGAACTCGAGAGCACCACCGTCCGCCAGTTGCGGTTCGGCGGCGGCAAGGTGTGGGCGGCGACCAGCGAAGGCGTGTGGAGCCACTCCACCAGGAACCTCGGCGGCCCCTGGAAGCTGGAGTTCGCACCCAACCCCGACTACCTGCCCGGCGGTCCGAAGGCGCACGACGACGCCGCCGCGTACAAGAACATCACCAACGACATCGCCATCGACCCCAAGGACCCCTCGAAGGTGATCCTCGCGGTCGGCTGGCGCAGCGGTGACGACTACAACGGCTTCTACACCCGGACCGGCGAAGGCTGGCAGCGGATCACCAGCGGCTTCGGCGACCTGCCGACCGACGCGGACAACGTGGGCACGGTCACCTTCGCCCACTCCGCCGACGGCTCCCGCTACTACGCCATCGACCAGTCGCCCGAGCAGATGGCGTCCAACCCGGACAGCGGCCTCGAGGGCATCTACAGCGCCGCCTCCCCGTTCGGGCCCTGGACCAAGATCGCCGATTACAAGCAGCTCGCCGCCGACGGCTCGGCGCTCACCACCAGCGGCTACATGCCGGGCGTGCAGGCCTGGTACAACCAGTTCCTGACCGTCGACCCGTCCGACCCCAAGCACGTGTACGCGGGCCTGGAGGAGGTCTACGAGACCAAGGACGGCGGCAGCACCTGGTCCACCGTCGGCCCGTACTGGAACTTCACCTTCCCCTGCTGGAGCATCGACCCCACCAAGCAGACCGGAAGCTGCAACCCGACCACGCACTCCGACCAGCACGGCGTCGCGATCGGCAGCTACCACGGCAAGAGCTACGTGTACGTCGGCAACGACGGCGGCGCCTACAAGCGCCCGGTCAACGGCTCCCAGGACGCCTCCGGCCACGCCACCGACTGGACCTCGCTCAACGACGGCACCATCGACACCCTCCAGTACTACTCGGTGGGCATCGGCAAGGACCCGGACCACGGCGGCGTCTCCGTCACCGGCGGCCTGCAGGACAACGGCCAGTCCGTCCTGCGCAGCAACGACAAGGTGATGGGCTCCAACTTCGGCGGTGACGGCGGCGACACCCTCACCGACCCGGCCAACGGCTGCAACATCGCCGAGGAGTACGTCTACCTCTCCGTCCAGGTCACCCAGAACTGTGCGGTCAACGACGGCAGTTGGACCACCGACGCGAGCAAGGCCACGTCGTACAACGTCGCCCCGCCCGACAACGCCACCAGCGAGGCCCGCTTCATCGCCCCGCTCGCCGCGGACGCGAAGGACAGCTCGACCTGGATCGCGGGCGGCCGCCACATCTGGGTGCAGACCCACGGCTACGCCATCCGCAGCGGCGCGGAGTGGAAGAGCGTCTACGACCTCGGCGCCGGCCGCACCGCGACCGCCGTCGCGGCCTCGGGCGGCAAGGTCTACGCGGCCTGGTGCGGCCCCTGCAACAACCAGGGCTTCGCCCGCGGCATCTCCGTCGGCAACGCGGACGGCACCGGCTGGCACGACATCGCCCTGCCCGTGGACGGGACCGTCCCCAACCGCTACCTCAGCGGCTTCGCCATCGACCCGAAGAACGCCGACCACGTCTTCCTCGCGGTCAACGGCTTCTCCCGGCACTGGACCGAGGGTCCCGGGGCCGGCGTCGGCCACGTCTTCGAGTCCACCGACGGCGGCACCACCTGGAAGGACATCTCCGCCGACCTTCCCGACGTGCCGACCAACTCCGCGGTCGTCACGGCGAACGGCGGCCTCGCCGTCGCCACCGACCTCGGCGTCGTCTACCGTGCGCCGGGCCGGACGAACTGGCAGCGCGTCGGCTCCCTGCCGGCCGTCGCCGTGCTCCAGCTCAAGCTGAGCCCCGACGGCGGCACCCTGTACGCGGCCACGCACGGCCGCGGCATCTACACGATCAAGGTGCGCGACTGCGACTGACGCACCACCGATCAGCGAGGGGTGATCCCGGCTTCCGGGGTCACCCCTCCTTCGGGTACGGGACCACACTCACGTGCAGCGTGAAGGCGACACGCGCCGCACCCGCCACGTCCGGCGCCTTCGCCAGCGCCGTGACCCTGGCCGCGCCCGCACGGGTGCCGGCGCACCGCAGCACGGCCCGGGCGGTGCCGTCCGCGTCCACCCGCCATCCGGACGGCAGGACGAAGACCGGCGCCGAACTCTCCACCTCCGTCCACCGCTTGTCGTCCCCACGGGGCCGCAGGACCAGAGACACCACGGTCCCGGGCCGCACGCACAGCCGCTGTTCGGCCGCGTCGCCGGGGGAGACGGTGACCTCCGTGCGGCCGGCGGCACAGCTCCCCGCGGAAGCGGAGGGCGCGGCGGTCGGGTGCGCGGAGGGCGAGGTGGCCGGCGCGGACGGGCGCCGACCGGTCGGGTTCGCGGGCACGGTGGCGGAGGGTGCCGTGGGTGTGTGCGTCGGCGCACCCGTCGAAGGACCCGTCGAAGACCCCGCCGACCCGCCCCCGGACGGCCCGGCCGCCGGTCCACCACCGGTCGAAGCGCTGCACGCGGCCAGCACCGCGATTCCGGCGACCATCCACGCCCGGGCCCACCACCGCATGCCGGCACTTCCCGTCCCGTTCCCGTCCCGTCCGTACGGATTCCAGCATGCCGCCCCGGACCGTGAGCCGCAGCCTCCGCTTCTCCCGGCCGCCCGACTGCCCGACCGCCCGGCTGTCCGGCTGTCCCGGCTGCCCGGGAGAACTACTCGTCGTCGCCGTCCGATGCGGGAAGGATGCCGGCCAGCTCTTCGGGCAACTCGAGCTTGTAGCGCGCGGCGATGATGCCGAGCTGGATCCCGAAGACCGTGCGCAGTTCGCCGAGCGCGGCACCGAAGTGCGCACTGCCGAGCGGGTCGTGCAAGGGCATGGTCCGCACGTCGCCGACGGTGTTCAGGAACCGCCGGCAGGCGGCCCGCATCGCCTTGAGATTCCCAGCGAGTTCGTCTCCGGTGTCGGGGTCCATCAGGATCCGGGTCAACGTCTCCCGGATCTGCAGTACCGATGCGACGCAGTGACCGGGCTCCTCGAGCGCGTGCATGACCGCACGGTTCCTCGTCAGGACCCTGCGGTCCTCGAGGTAGACGACGAGCTTTTCGGCGACGTCCCGCTGGGGCGGCGGCAGTTCCCAGTCCACACCTCCCAGCGGCGTGCTGAAGCCCTTGATCCGTCGCATGATCTCCAACAACCTCACGCCCGGCATCCTAGGCAGGCCGGCGAACGGCGTGGGGGCGCGCGCAAGGACGCACCCGGTAGGAGCGGGCCGCACGACACGCGGCCTGACCTGCCGAATGTTACGCGCTCAGGCCGTTTTCGGCCCCTTTGTGTCACGGTCGGAGATCTCGGCCGTCGCCGACGGCCGGCTCATCTCGCAGGGCGCTCGTCCCGGTTCCGGGACGAGCGCCCTGTCGTCCGACCGGGCAGGAGACGTCGCGGTGGAGAAACCGGAGGCCCGCACCGACCTCGATGCGGCGGGCATGTCTAGTACGACCACGTCGGTGATGAAGAAGCTGCCCGACGTGACGCCGGCCTTCTGGATCATGAAGATCGCCGCGACGACCCTGGGCGAGACGGCGGGCGACCTCTTCGCGCAGACCCTGAAGCTGGGCTACTTCCTCACCACGATCGTGCTCTTCCTGATCTTCGTGGTGACGTTGGTGGTCCAGCTACGGTCCAGCCGCTACAACCCGTTCTTCTACTGGACCGTGATCCTTACGACCAGCATGGCCGGCACCACGATGTCCGACTTCATGAACCGCGACGCCAGCGCCAGGTACCTGTCGAAAGGCACCACCCGACTGGGCTGGGGCCCGCAGGGCCTCGGCTTGGGCTACCCGGCCGGAGCGGCGATCCTGATCTCCATCCTCCTGGCGATCTTCCTCGTCTGGAAGCTGAGCGGGACGACCTTCCAGATCCGCGACATCGTCACCTTCAGGGGCGAGGCCCTGTTCTGGTCGGCGATCCTCGTGTCGAACACCCTCGGCACCTCGATGGGCGACTTCCTGTCCGACAGCTCCGGCCTCGGCTACGCCGGTGGCGCACTGCTCGTGACCGGAGCGCTGACCGTGCTCGCGGCGCTGATGAAGGTGCCCGCGGTGCCGAACGTGCTGCTGTTCTGGGTCGCCTTCGTCCTCACGCGCCCGCTGGGAGCCACCGCGGGCGACTTCCTCACCAAGCCGGCCGCCAAGGGCGGCCTGAACCTGGGCACGGCCGGCTCGTCCGCCGTCCTGCTCGCCGTCCTCTTCGGACTGATGGCCCACGCCCAGGTAAGGGAACGCCGGACCGCTGCCCGACCGACCCGGGAAGAGCCGACGGCCCCGGCCACCCGGCAGGCGGGCCGACCGTGAATCTGGCGCCGAGCGTGTGTCCGGGGTCTTAGGACACCTCACCACCGACGGTGCGGACCGGGTCGCTGCTGCCAACTCGGGCCTCCGTTCACGGCTCCGTGCTCGCCCACTGCACAATGGACGGCACGGTGCTGCCGCCCAAGAGCGGTGCCTCAACGGGGAGTTGACATGCAGAACACGAACGACGAGACCGCCTTAATCATCGCCGTCGTGGTTGTTGCTCTCGTGGTGAGACAACAGCTGCGCACGCGTCCGGTGCGGCGCATCGGCTCGCTGATCACCCCGGTGGTTCTCGGGGTCCTGGGCGCCTTTGGGATCGTGTTCGGCGTCGCCTCCGTGATCAAGTACCACCCGCTGACCGCGCTGCCCATCGTGCTGTTGGCCGTGAGCCTTGCAGTCGCGGCCGCATTCGGGGTGGCCAGGGCGCGGACCGTACGGGTCTGGAGTGGCCCTCAAGGCGAGGTACTGCGCAAGGGGACGGCCGCCACTACTGCTCTGTGGCTGACCTCGGTGGCCATGCACGTCGGGCTGAGCCTGTGGATCGACCATGCGGCCGGAGCCGGGATGCTGGGGACGGCGTCGCTGTACGCGTACCTGGCGATCGGTCTGGGGACACAGAACCTGTTGGTGCGCGGACGGGCCGCCGCACTGGGACCCCGGCCTCACACGGCCGATACGAAGTCACCGGAAGCTCGTCGCAGCCGATCCGCACGCTGACAGCCGCAAAGACGCAGCCGGCCGCCGGGCCGGTCCGTCATCAACGAGTGGCTGTGACCGGCAACCGTCGCTAGTGCTGTGACCGGAAAGGTTTGCCGGGAAGCTCGCGGCGTCCGGTGCGGTACATCGCAAGGCGGAGCATCGCCCGCGTACTGGATGTACTCGGGTGGTGCGACAACGCGGCGAGGTGCCGTGCCGGGCGTCGCGAGCCGGTGAACCTTTCCGGTCACAGCACTAGAGCTCGTAGTCCCGGGCCAGCTCCTCCCAGCGGATGCTGCGAAGTCCAGGGTCGGCGTTCTCACCCGACGGGACATCCAAGACCGTCTGAAACCAGACCACGGTAAGGGCAGAACGGTGCGGCACCGGGTCGAGCTCAGGAGCGATCGCTGTCGAGCGGAAGGCGCCGATGCAGGCCACGGAAGGCAGGATCCCGACGGGGCCGAAGGCGCCCGCGGGTCGGGAGCGGTGGATGTCGCACCGGTCCGCTGAAGGTCGTGCCGTGGTCTGTCAGTCGTCTGGTCTAGGGTCGCCCGCATGGCTGAGCCCTCCTTTCTGACCGCCGTCCGCGAGTCGTACGACACGGTCGCCGCCGATTACGTCGAACGCGTCCCGCCTCCAGCCGAGATGGACCCGCTGTCACGCGCGATGCTGGCGGGGTTTGCCGAACTGGTGCGGACGGCCGGTCTCGGGCCGGTCGCGGACCTGGGGTGCGGTCCCGGACGTGTGACGGCGCACCTGGCCGGGCTGGGGGTGTCCGCCTTCGGCGTCGATCTGTCGCCGAAGATGGTCGGGCTGGCCCGGCACGCCTATCCGAACCTGCGGTTCACCGAGGGCTCGATGACCGCTCTGGAGATGAGGGACGACGAGCTCGGCGGCATCCTCGCCTGGTACTCCACCCATCACACGCCCCCGCAGTGGCTGCCGGACGTGTTCGCCGAGTTCCACCGCACGCTCGCGCCCGGCGGGTACCTGCTGTGGGGAGACCATGTCGGCAATGAGCGGCTGCGGCCGACCCACGGCTATGGCCGTCCGGTGTCCTACGAGTCGTACCTCCTGCCCCTGGACCGCATGGTCGGCCTGCTGGGCCAGGCCGGACTCGTCGTCACCGCGAGACTGGAACAGGAGCCCGGCGGACGCGTGAACAGACCGCACGCCTGCCTCCTGGCCCGCAAGCCCGAAACGCCCTGACCGAGCTCGTTCCCGGGGTGAGGCCGCTCGGCTGGACCGCCGACGATCACGGGGCGGGCGGTCGGACCGCTGGGTTGAGAGGCCGCCCGCTGGACGGGCACCGCGAGAACCCGATGAGGCACGGCCCTCGCCGTCGTCGAGACCCCGCGCTGGGGGTCCGGCAGCGAGTGACGTCAGGCGGACCGGCTGACGTCGTCGAAGTCGGTGGAGGCCGACAACTCGGCCCACGCCAGCATGTCGCGCTCGAAGGCGTCGCGTCCGGCCCGGACGAGCCGAAGCGCGTCGTTGCCGAGCAGCAGATGCGCCGGCGGCCGGTCGGCCGCCACGATGCGCAGCACCGCGGCCGCGGCTTTGTCCGGGTCGCCCGGCTGACGCCCGCTGCCGTGGATGCGCCGGGCGCGCAGCGGCTCGAACAGCTCGTCGTAGTCGGCGATCACACGGGGTGCGCGGATCATCGAGCGGCCGGCCCAGTCGGTCCGGAAACTGCCCGGCTCGACGGCGGTGACATGGATCCCGAAATCGGCGACCTCCTTGCCGAGCGTTTCGAGGATGCCCTCCATCGCGAACTTGCTGCCGTGGTAGAAGCCGAGGCCCGGCATGGTGATCAGCCCGCCCATCGAGGTGACGGCGATGATGTGGCCCGAACGGCGCTCCCGCATGTGCGGCAGCACGGCCTTGATCACCGCCACGGTTCCGAAGACGTTCACCTCGAACTGACGGCGAAGGTCGTCCATCGACGACTCCTCGAAGAGGCCGTCATGGCCGTACCCGGCGTTGGCGACGAGTACGTCGACCGGACCCAGGTCGCGCTCGGTCTCGTCCACGACCGTGTCCACCGCGTCATGGTCGGTCACGTCCAGGATGCGGGCGTGCGCGTCGCCGGCGAGCGCCTCAAAGGCGCGTGCGTCCGCGGGCGTGCGCACCGTGCCCACCACCCGGTGGCCCGCGGCCGACGCCGCGCGTGCGAGGGCGCGGCCCAGGCCGGTGCTGACGCCGGTGATCAGGAATGTCTTGGTGTCCGACACAGGAGTTCCCCTTCGTGCGATGCGAACAGAGGCCGACCGGGGCGGCCCGGCCCCGGTCGGCCTCGACACGTTCCACTTCAGCACCGGAATCGGCTGCCGATCGGCTTCCGGGGGGTCCGCTTCGCCCCGGGGACAGCCGGACCGGGGGCCTGCCAGTCCCCCTTTCGCGGGCTGTCGGGGCGCTCCCGGGCCCTATCGTGAACGGCATGGACCGCAACACAGCACTCGGTGAGTTCCTCCGCTCTCGGCGGGCACGGATCACCCCGCGCCAGGCGGGCCTGTCCGACGACGGCGGCTCTCGGCGAGTGCCGGGACTGCGCCGCGAAGAGGTCGCGCAACTGGCGGGCGTGAGCGTCGACTACTACGTACGCCTGGAACGCGGACGCCGACTGAACGTCTCCGAGACCGTGCTGGACGCCATCTCCCGCGCGTTACGCCTCGATCCCGTCGAGCGCAGCCATCTGTTCCAGCTCGCCAAGCCCGCCGCAGGCAGGCCCCGCCGCGCTGCGACGCGTCCGCAGGCGGTCCGCCCGGGGCTGCGCGACCTGCTCCGGATCCTCGAGCACACCCCCGCCCTCGTGCTGGGACGGCGACTGGACGTACTCGCGTCCAACCAGATGGCACGCGCGCTGCTCACCGACTTCGACGCGCTGCCGCACCGCGAGCGGAACCTGGTGCGGTTCATGTTCTGCGACGAGACCGCCCGCTCGCTGTACACCCACTGGGACACCCACGCCCAGGACATCGTCGCCTCGCTCCGGCGCGACGCCGGACGCCATCCCCACGATCCACTGCTGGCCGAACTCGTCGGCGAACTCTCGATCAGGGATGAGGACTTCCGCCGCTGGTGGGCCGACCAGAACGTGTATCGGCACACGCACGGCAGCAAACACTTCCACCACCCGATCGTCGGCCCGCTCACCCTCAACTACGAGTCCCTCACCCTGCCCGCCGACCCGGACCAGCGGCTGAGTGTCTACACCGCCGAGGCCGGCTCCAGCTCTGAAGAGGCGCTTGGGCTACTGGCCACGTGGATACGGCAGCCCGACACAACCTCGCACGGGCACCACGCAGATCATTAGACGCCCGCCCGTCCGCAGGGAGCGGTCGGCCACAGTGGCTGCGTCCCACGAGCCGGGTTGGACGTCATGGAGGACCGGCGGACCTTGCGCCCACAGGTACGACGATCCCTCCATGTCGTTGTTCACCTGGTCTGGTCTGGTCTGGTCTGAACTATCGAGGTGCGATCGTCTCGAGCCAGTCGTCGACGGTGACGACGTCCGCCCACTGCGGGAACAGTCGCTCGATGAGGACCCGGTGCACCTCTGGGTCGGTGTCCAGACAGGCATCGGAGAGGACAGTGAGGCCGAAGTCCAGGTCGTTCGCCTGGCACAGAGTGGACAGCACCACAGCGCTGGTGGCGATGCCGGTGAGCACGAGGCTGTCGATACCGCGTGCCCTCAGCACCACGTCGAGATCGCTGCCCGAGAACGCGCTCGCCCGCTTCTTGGTGATCACTACTTCGCCCGCCCGGGGCGCGACGTCGGGGTGGATCTCGGTGCCTGGTGCGCCCTCGACGAAGAGGCCCGCCCGGGCGATGGCGGTGAGAGCCTTGTTGCGCGTCCCGACTTCCGGGAAGCCGGGACGCAACGCGATGACCACGTAGATCATGGGGATGTCGGCCGCCCGGGCCCCGTCGATTGCCCTGCGCAGACGTGGCACGTATCCGGAGCCGTCGTCGGCGATGTCCACGATGCTCTGTTGGACGTCCATCACGAGAAGGGCGCTGCTCATGTCGTCTCCAGGGACGAAGTCAGTTCGGCGTCGGGTGATGCAGCCGTCGCTTGATCCATGGGGCGATTGTGCAGAGCGGTCACGTCATCTTGTGGTGATCCGGCGCATTACTGCGAGCTGACCGCTTCCTCAACCCACCACCAACCCGGCTTCCAACCCGTACGCCGTCGACGACCTGAACGCCATGGGCCGCGTCTGCTCGGCTTCGCCCGGGTCGATGGCATACGGGACGGCAGCACCCCGCGCACGCCACCACGGATACGGGAGTTCGATCACTGCGGTCGGCGACCGGGCCTCATGCGTCCTCGACCTCGGCCGCGGTTCCATCGACGGTTGGCTCGGTCCGCGGTCGTCCGGCGGCGTTGATGTCAGCGCTGGATGTCAGTGCGCGCTTCAACGGGAAGGCCGTACCCCGCACCAAGGCGCCGAAGAGGGTCATTGGCGACGGGGCAGGCGATGCGCTGGGGGCAGGAACCGAGTTCTCCACGGGCACTTCGGCCCAGGCGCTCGGCCCGGCGGCCAGGAGGACGACTCAGAACCTGCCTGCTCCGGGGGTATCGCGGCACCACTCCCGGGTTCGGAAACACGAGACTCACTGGCCGACGGCAGACGTCTGGCGCGTCACAGAAGACGCGCCAGGGCCGTCTCGGACGGGCTCCCGGCCGTCGCCTGATACACGATGATCACCTGTTGCTCGGCGCCGCCGACGGTGAGCGCCTGCCTTCTCAGGGCGAGGCTGCCGACGACCGGGTGCGTGAAGCGCTTCAGTTCGTCCCGGGCGGGCCGCGTCTCGTGCCGCATCCACAGACGACGGAACTCCTCGTCCGTCTCCAGCTCGGCGACCAGGCGGACGATCCTGGGGTCGCGTGGGTCGGCTTCGGCGCGCAGGGCCGCTGCGGTCTGCGCCGCCACCTCCGGCCAGTCGGGGAAGAGCCGCCGGGACGCCGGGTCGAGGAACACCGCTCGGACCAGGTTGCTACCGGGCTCGTACATCGGGGCGAGCGCGCGGGCCTGCTTGTTCGCCGCCAGCACGTCGAAGTATCGGTTTCGCACGTACGCAGGGCGGTCCGTCCACACGTCGAGCAGCCGGTGTACGTCCGCGGAGACCTCGGTCCGTGACGGCGGCACGGGGGCGGGACCGGCGAGGGCGTGCAGGTGGGCGGAGGCGTCGGCGTCCAGCTTGAGCGCCCGCGCGAGGGAGCGCAGCACCTGTGGCGAGGGATGCCGGTCGACGCCCTGTTCGAGCCGGACCAGGTACGGCTCGCTGATTCCGGCGAGCCGGGCCAGTTCCTCCCGGCGCAGTCCCGCCACCCGGCGGCGTCCGCCGGCGGGCACCGCCACGTCCGCCGGAGCGACCCGTCCGCGCCGGGCCTTGAGGAAATCTCCCAGAAAATTGTCGGCCGCCATGCCGCGAGGGTAACCCTGCGGGGATGCTGGCTGCCGAGATGCGAACGGCGCAGGCTCGATGTCATGAAGACCTGGTTCATCACCGGCGCGTCCCGCGGCTTCGGCCGTATCTGGGCCGAAGCCGCTCTCGACCGCGGCGACCGCGTCGCCGCCACCGCGCGTGACCCCAGGACGCTGCGGCCTCTCCTGGACGCCCACGGGGACGATGTCCTCCCCATGAGACTCGACGTGACCGACCGCACCGCCGTTACCGCTGCGGTGGGGCAGGCCGCCGAGACCTTCGGCCGCCTGGACGTGGTCGTCAACAACGCGGGCTACGGCCTGTTCGGCATGGTCGAGGAAACCACCGAGGAACAGGCTCGCGCCCAGCTCGACACCAACCTGTTCGGCCCGTTGTGGGTGACGCAGGCGGCCCTTCCGTACCTGCGGGCCCAGGGCAGCGGTCACATCCTGCAGGTCTCCAGCCTCGGTGGCCTCGCCGCCTTTCCCACGCTCGGGCTGTACAACGCCTCCAAGTGGGCCCTGGAGGGGATGAGCGAGGCCCTGGCCCAGGAGATCGCCCCCTTCGGGATCCACGTGACTCTGGTCGAACCCGGCCCCTACGGCACCGACTGGTCCGGAGCCTCCGCAGTGCACACCGAGCCGCTCCCCGCGTACGAACCCGTCCGCGCCGCGCGCCGGGCCGGCGCCTCCGCCCGCACGCCGCAGGACGCACGAGCCACCGCCGCCGTTGTCCTCGAACTCGTCGACACCGACGCACCACCCCTGCGGCTCTTCCTCGGCACCTACCCCTATCCGGTCGTCGAGGCGGCCTATCGGAAGCGGCTCGACACGTGGAACGACTGGCGACACCTCGCGTCCCGTGCGTGACCGGCACGGACCACCCCGCGGCGCCCGGGGCGGCCAGGCGCCTGGACGGGCAGGGAGGTTCGAGGTCCTGCTGAGGAGTTGAGCGTGGGTGAGCGGCGGTATCACGCGGTCATGGAAGTCGCGTCCAAGGTTCCGCCATTCACGTTCGGTCCCGAGCGCGCCGCGTACCTGCGCATGCTGCAGCACTACCCGGCATGCTCAGCGTGCCGGACTGTGGACGACAACGGCGAGGTCACCGGCGTATGCACGACCGGGGACCGGCTCTACCAGCAGTATCGGCAGGCACGGCGCGGCCCCGCTGCCCCCTGACCGTCCGCCGGAGTAAGGGAACGGGTGGTCTCATCCGTCGTGAGGTTGACCATGACAGACCGGGCGGAGCGGCACCGCTGTCAGCGGTTGCTCGTGGTGCCGATGTCGACGATGTGGTTGTACCGCTCCACCAGCACGAAAAGCTTGATCTTCTGCGTCGTCTCCCCGCTGCCGAAGGTCAGGGTGACGACGACCTCATGGCCGTTGCCCACGGCGCCGTTGTCGGTCACCGTCCACTTCCGCGGGACGTTTTGGGCACGCAGGACACCGTCCGCCCCGTGCTTCTTCTCCCAGGCCGCCAGTCGCTTGGCGAAGTCGGGCGTCAGGTAGTGCTTGCGGAGCACCGTTTCCAGCGTGGCGTCCGGGTCCGTGTAGTCGCCGATCGCGTCGATGTACGCGCCGTAGAAGTCGGCGACCCGGGTCACCACTTGGCCGCTCGTGCCGCTGACCGACTGCGGTGCGGCGGCGGACGACTTTGCGGGGGCATGGACGGATGCCTGTGCCGACACTTGTGTCGACACACCGAGTCCGACAGCCAGGACGAGGCCGGCGGCGACGGCCGCGCGGCGGCCCGGACGGCGGTGTGCGGGGGACTTCCTGTTCATGTGCATCTTCCGTCTTCTGGTCGATATGTGGTTGCTCACGGCCCGGTGTCTTCGTGCCGGGGCCGTCGTGTGGCTATCGCCTTTTCGGGTCAGCGAGTGCTGCCCCGGAGTCCTGAACATCTGCTGCTGCGCGGACCCATTCCCCCCTGCCGCGGCTCGGGGCGCGATCGACGACACCAAGTCCTGCTTACGACGGGCGATGGGCCGTCGTGAGGAAGCCGACTCCTTGGCCGCGACGTTTGCCAGGGTGGCGAGCGTCGTGCCGAGGGCGAGCCCGTGACGGCGAGTGCGAGGGGCGGGCCTGCTCGGGTGCGCTGGGGCATGGGTGTCCCCCGTGGATGAGTGCATGAGTGTCATTTGTCGCCCGCCGCCGACTGATCGGTCCGGCCCTGGTCGGTGCGACACCAAGAGCATCAGCCGTCACGACGGCTCCGCGCAACGCCGGACGCCCCTTCGGCGACGGTGGAACCATCCCAGCCCGTCTGACGTGCAGGTACATGGACCGCCTGGGATACGGGGACACGGGGGAGGACGGGGGAACGGTGTCGACCGGGGACGACGTCGAGCAGTTCGCAGCACTGCTGCGCCGGCTGAAGGACCGCACGGACCGGAGCTACGGCTCCCTGGCCCGCCGTCTCAGCATGAACACCTCCACGCTGCACCGCTACTGCGCGGGCGACGCGGTCCCGCAGGACTACGCCCCGGTGGAGCGCATGGCCGCCTTCTGCGGGGCGACACCGGAGGAACGCCTCGAACTGCACCGCCTATGGCTGCTCGCGGTGACGGCACGACAGCGGCCGAGGGCGAGTGAGGAGGCAGCGGAGCCGACAAAGACCGAAGGGGCGCTGAAGCCGACAGGGGACCAGCGGGCTTCGGGTCCGGACAGCCGGACAACGGGGCGTGCGGGTGGCTGCACGCGCAGTGTGGGTGGTGGCGCCGACGGCATCGGTGGTGACGGGGACGGCACGAGCGGTTCACCACCGCGACTCGATGCGGGCGCCCCCGACGCCGCACTGGCTGCTCCCGACGTTCCGGGACCGCGCAGTCGCGAGTCGGCGGCCCAGTGCGATGCGGTCCGCTCAACTGGACGGCCCTGGTACCGCCGTCGCCGTACCGTCGTCGGCACAGCCACGGCGACCGTACTGCTGGTGACGCTGGGCAGTATGTCGACGCTGTCGGCCGACCGGTCTCACGACAACTCCGCCAAGGCCCCCGGTCGGTCCCGTACGACAGGAACCGGTACGTCGCACCACCCTTCGGGCACTGCGACCCGCCCCTCGCCCGGCCGTTCGTCGGCCTCGCCCTCCACAGGAGTACGGGCTTCAGGGAGCCTCGGGTCGAAGGGCGGATCGTCGGCTGAGACGAAGAGCGACGCCCCCGTGGCAACCGGTATGCCGCTCGCTTGGACCGCCGACTCGCAGATCTGGGACGGCGGTTGCGGGCACGACTACGTCATCGGGAAGGAGCCTGCCCAGGTGCCCCCGCCGCCGGTAGAGCAGGACGCCGGAGTGTGGGCAGCGACGCAGCAGGCGGTACCTGGGCGGCAGACGATGGTGCAGATCTCGGTGCAGGGGAAGTCGTCCACGGCCGTGGTCCTCGCGGCCCTCCGGGTCCGTATCGTCAGCCGCGGCACCCCGGTCACCGGCAACGCGTACGCCATGGGCCAGGGCTGCGGCAGTGATCTGCCGCCCCGCAACTTCTCCGTGAACCTGGACGTCAACCGCCCGATCGCCCACGCGCGTCCCGGCAACGACAGCGGAAAGCCCGTCCCCGCGGTGCAGTTCCCCTACCGCGTCTCCGCCGAGGATCCGGAGGTGCTGCTGGTCACCGCGACGACCGAGACCTACGACTGCAACTGGTACCTGGAACTCGACTGGTCCTCCCAGGGCCGCACCGGCACGGTCCGCATCGACGACCACGGCCACCCGTTCCGCACCAGTGGCATCAAGGGCCTGCCCCACTACTGGTACGGCACGAACGACCACGGTGTGCGCCAGTGGGTAACCACCGACTCTTGAGGGAACGTGGGAGCTGTTCGGGCCATTTTCGAGATGTGACCGTTCCCCGTCACCCAGGCCCATGCCGCTGGAGGGGCCCGTTGCTGCCGCTTCGGCCGGAAACGCCCGCTGCATTCCACTCAGGTTCGCTGTCGGCTCCGGCATGACACCTGTCATATGTAATACCGGATGCAGAGCACTGGGGCTCGCGGGCCGACGTCCGTACGGTACTTCCCATGACGAAGAGCAACGGGGAGAACCCACGGAAGACCGACATCAAGGTGAGCCTGATCGGCGGTCATCGCCTGGCAGGAGCCACCCTCCACGAGAGGACCGTCACCACTTCCCTCATCGGTGGTGCCGACGTCGATCTGACGGACATCGACATCCCGGACGGCACCGAGCTGCGCATCACCAAGTTGAGCCTGATCGGCGGCGTCAGGCTCAAGGTCCGCCGCGATGTCCGGGTGGAGGTCCACGGGCTGCGCCTGGGCGGAGTGAAGGACGATGGCCCGAGTGAGCCGGGTGGCCCGACGGTCCGGATCGACGCCTGGGGCCTGGTTGGCGGCGTCAGCGTCACCCGCGCCTAGCTAAGGTTCAAAGAAGCCGCCAACCACCCACAGCCATATGACACATGATGGATCGACAGGCGAGACGCAGATATGACTGGGGTCGTGGCCAGTGGACACGGTGAGTGACCGTTGCCCGCGCGCATCTTCACTGCATGCTGGACAGGTGCACGCTTTCCAACTGTGTTGGTGGCCTCCGGGCTTCGGACGGGGCCGTTCACCTGCGTTCATGGGCGGCCGGACGGTGGGGCGACACCGGCGTGTGGTCCCCTCCGAACGGCCGTGAACGGCGCTGAATGAGACGGAAACCGAGACGGTTGGTGGGGAGCGGCACGGCGTACTGTGCTGCTGGCTCGCGATGAGTCGAAGGTGAGCAGCAGCAGCGCTTCCGCTCAGATGCATCGCGGCGAGGTGTGCCACCGCTCGGCGGAGCACACTCGTACGACTCGTTACCTCTGGACCAGCGCCACCGCCTCTTGCAGGTGCTAACCAACCTGGCCGAAGCAGAGCCGGATCCCGCACGACGGGAGTTCTTGCGGTTTCCCCTTCGCCTGCGGCCTGGTCGAGGAAGAGGAAGGCTGAGCCCGACCTCGGCTGGAGAGCACCGCTTTAGGAGTTCGATCACTGCGGTCGGCGACCGGGCCTCATGCGTCCTCGACCTCGGCCGCGGTTCCATCGGCGGTTGGCTCGGTCCGCGGTCGTCCGGCGGCGTTGATATCAGCGCTGGATGTCAGTGCGCGCTTCAACGGGAAGGCCGTACCCAGCACCAAGGCGCCGAAGAGGGTCATTGGCAACAGGCCGACCGGACGGAGGTAGGCGGCCGGGTGTGTCAGGACGGCGTTCCACTGAATCCACCAGTTCGCAGCGAGGTCAACGAGCATGATGCCGGCACAGAGGAGCGGCCCGACTGAGCGGGCGTAGATGATCAGCAGGGCAGCCAGCGGATCAAGTAAGAGGAGAAGGTGGAACACCAGTTGCACCGGTGTCGGCGCGTAGTTGAACGCGGCCAGTCCGCCCGTTGCCAGGAAGTACACGTGCGCTCCCGTGCCTTCGAGGAATCCGATGACGTACAGCGCCGCTGACCACCGAGCCCAGACCGGGCGACTCCCCCACCGCATATTGGTCACTCTAGGCCTCGGGGCCTCAGTGGCGTTGGGCTGACGCCGACTGGGCATCACCAGACGGGCACGCAGCGGCCACGTCAATCACGCTTCCGCCGGGGATGGCGTGATGCCAGGATGCGGCCATGCGGATCGGCGTTGTGACCTCCTGGGCGGCTCGTCTCTGCGCTACGGTCGGCGGCATTGCGCTCGCCCCGATCCTTCTCGTGGCTGGCGGCCCTCTCCTCCGCTGCTATTTGCGGCACGTCTACAGCGACGGAGGTCCAGGGCTTGTGGACAAGGAACGTGGCTGGGTGAACCCCGGTTGGTACGTGGTCCACAACGTGGTCGTGCGGTGCCTGATCTGGCCTTCGGAGCACGTGGTGGCCAGGCTCGACCGCCGACGACCCACATGGCATCGCCAGGACGGTTCTTGACCACCGCCGGTGGCTTCCCGAACCGGTGACCATCTCGATGCGAACTATGAGCGGGGAGGTCGCTGAGGTCTGTCGCGCTGGTCGCCCGGGTGCCTGAAGAGAGTGACGGCCGGCTGCGGTCGCGGTGGTTGCCGTACTTCGCTGCTGTACAGCAGAGCAGCCCTTCATACCGGTTCTCCGGGCTTAGGCATGGCTCAACCAGTGTCGCAGATCCAATCGGGTGACCTGCGGCTGTCGCTCGCTACGACTGTCGTTGGTAGTCGTCACCGGTCGCCGCTGAGCGGCCTCGGACGGCCCAGGGACGGCCCAGCGAAGATCACTCGTCGACCGTCAGCCACTCATCGAGCCGGACCTTGACCTGGTGGTTGTGGGCGGCGTGCCAGATGACCTCCCCACTGACGAAGGCCCCGAGGGCCGGGAGGTCCATCCCGGGCGGCATGGCCGTGATCTCCGCCAGCGCTATGGCGTTCGGCACGCCGTCTATACGTATGAAGACCCCGAAGCGCTGGCGCCCGATGACCTCACCGGTGATCCGGGCCTCGACGGGCAGAGCCGCGACGGTTGCCTCCCAACTCTCCCGCACCAAGTCCGCGGCCGGCACTTCAGGGCCCGTGGGCCAGGCGTACTCATCCATCGGTAGATCATGACGTCCCAGGACCGGCGTGAAGATGCGGGCAAGCCTTGGTCGGCTGGTCTGATCGTCCCTCGCGACCATCGTGCCGGGTTGCCGAGTGCTGCTGCCGTACGCCGCCGTTGCCGTCATCGCCGTCGGACACGCCGTATGTGGGCCTGACTTGCCGGTCTACTGATCAAGGGTCTCGCCGACCAGCGGGACTGACGAAGCCCACGGCTCCGAACTGCTCGAATGCCGTGGGCTTCTGTCATTGGTGGTCGGCGTCGGCTGACCTTGGACGGCCCAGAGACGGCCCCGAAGGCCTGTCGCACCCCCGCTGCGCTCAACCGGAGGGGCACAGTCGCGCGGCGTCACGATCGGTGGAGAACGGCCCAGCTGCCCCATCCGGCATCGGCCTCAACGGCCTGCCACTTTCCGGGCAAGGCTGCCGCCACATCGGCTGCGGGCAAATACAGCGGACCGTCTTTGCCGAGCTGGTTGATCCACAGAAGTACTCCGTCCGGAGCCAGCACTCGTGCCGTCTCGGTAGGGAACAACAGCATGTCGATGGCGGCAACAGCTGCGATCTGCCCGTCGGCGAGCGGAAGCGCACTGGCATCGGCTCGCACCCGCCAAGGCTGGCCCCCCTCGTTGTAATGCGTCCCGCAGCGGTTCGTCTCGTCCGGTCGCACGGGCACTGTCCCACTCAGCCGCCATCTGGTCGAACTGGGCGGCGATGAAGCGGGCCGTGTCGGCGTCCCAGAGGCGGCGGCCGGCGGCCAGGTCGCGGGCAAAGGCGCGAAAGACCTCAGCTGTTTCCGCTGGCGGGATTGGTTTGCTCTCGGGGCTGGGCCATTCGCGAGGCAAGGTGGCAATCACAAGTTCATTGCACCAGATGGATGCAGGACAGCGGACCGGCCCTGAGGTGGAGAGGTGAGCTCGGCCTCAGGGTGGAGAGGGCGGCTTCAACTACGACGGCTTCGTCCCGGAAGCAGCTTGCGTGCCCCTCGACCTTGGGCCAGCGCGCCGGTTGTCACGCAGTTGGACACTCACCGGGCCCATTCGGCATCTGTTGCCAGTACGGCCGCAACGACCCCTGCGGAATCGGAATGCACGTGCCCGTGGGCAAGACATGCGGCCGAGTGAATGAGGGCAAGAGCCTCACGCATGGGCGAGTGGTCATCGTCGACCTCATCGGCCCGTGGCATCGTGACGAGGGGATGGCGGGCCGTCACGCACACAAGGAAGCTCCGGTTGATGCCGGTGACCTACCAAGTCGCCTGCATCGACCGGAGCTTCGATGTGTCGTCAGTCCGCCACGGTGTGTCTGGTCAAGTCGGCCTCGCGTCGGCATCGCGCGGTCGGCGACCAGCCATCGGGACTGGCGAATGTGCGGGGCCCGGTCCTTCTCGGCGATCGGACAGCGGGCGTGAAACGCTCCGCAGGACACCCTGGCCCGGCTCGGCGCCCCGGACCCTGTCCGTCGTCACCGTTCGCACCGCCCCGAGCACCGCGACGATCGGATGCACGCGTGGGGCTTCTACTCCCCAGGGCCTCCGGTCAGGAGTACACGGTCTTTCCCAGCGAATACGCGACCTCGCCGCCCTTCACGACGTACGCGCGCAGGGTCAGCGGGGTGTTTTCGGCGATGTCACCCGATGTGCAGTCGGTGTACGGAGAGTTGTGCCCGGCGGTCGTGGCTTGTCGGAAGGTGCCGTTCAGATGGGCCTCGATCCCGTAACCGTCGGCCAGATCGTCCGACGCACAAACGGTGTCTCCGGTTCCGGGACCGTAGACACCGTGGGGGTCCGCGTACCAATCCACCGACCCTGCGTACACCCCGTCGTTGTAGACGGTGATCGTGTAGTCGCCGTTGGAGTAAGGATAGTAACTGAAGGTGAAAGAGGGAGCGGCGGAAGCGGGTCCGGCGTTCGTCAGCGTCATTCCGGCTGCGAGAGCGAGTGTTCCGGCGAGTGCGCCGAGCCTTGCTGTTGTGCGCGCCATTTCGAGTGTTCCCCTCCGAGATGCCCTGCGTAAGAGGCACAGTCTGCGGCCCTGTCGTGATCTTGTCAACGACGTTCATAGCTGCCATACCGGCTGCTCAGAGGCTGGTACTGCGGCGGGAGTTGGGGCTGGGGTTGGCGGCAGGGTGGTGATCAAGCCTCGGTGGAAGCTCAGCACGTACGACAAGTACGAGGCAGGAGACCACGGCGGCAACCGCCAAGGAGTCGCCCCGAGTTCTGCGATCGGCTCTCTCCTCGGCATGCCGTGAGGAGCTGATCACGCGCAACGTCGCCAAGCTCGTCGAGCCTCCTCGCACCGACAACCGCGAGCTGAAGCCGTGGACCCTGGACGAGACGCTCGACGAGCCGTCGTCGCCGTGCCGTCCCGCTGCCCGCCCTCTGCATCGCTCCCCTGCGTTGGCACCGCATGAGGCAGGCAGCGGCTCGGACCAAGGCGGGGGAGAAGTGGCAGAAGTCCGCCTACGTCTTCACGACCCGGACCGGCCGCCCGGTCGAGCCGCGCAACCTGTACCGCTCCTTCACCCGCATCGCCCACTCCGCCGGCCTCCGCGTCATCCGGCTGCACGACGCCCGTCACGGCACGGCGACGCTCCTCACGGCGGCGGGAGTCGCTCCCCGCGTCGTGATGGAGATCCTCGGGCACTCTCAGATCAGCTTCACCATGGACGTCCACACCCACGTCGTCCAGGACACGCAGCGCGAAGCCATGAGCCACATGGACCGCCTGCTCAGGAGGCGCCCCGGTCGCCAGTAATCACCGGGGTTGATGTCAAAAGTGGATGTCAAAGGCCCCGGACCATGATCGGTCCGGGGCCTTTTGGCTGGTGCCCCCGGCAGGATTCGAACCTGCGACACCCGCTTTAGGAGAGCGGTGCTCTATCCCCTGAGCTACGAAGGCGAGGTCGAAGCGTGACGCGTGTCGACCGGTCACAGCCTAGCGGATGTGGTCCCTCGGGGTCGCCCCCGTTCCTGTCGCGGCCGTGTCCTCGTCCTCGGTTGGGTGGGCGTGCCGACTGTAGTGAGTCGGGTGCGAACGGTTACATCTCCGTCGTGACGGGCGCTTACGCTCGAACCGCTCGACGTCAGCGGCCGGTATCGCCTGCTCGACGGCTGGTGGGCGGCGCTGGTCGCTCGGCTGGGCATGGTCGACCGGCTGGACCTCACACCGCCGGATCCGTCGGCCCGATCGAGCCCCCGCCGGCGATCGGTATCCGCGACAGCATCTCCGGGGGGAAGTCGAACGCGTCGACCAGGGTCATCATCTGGGGTGCCAGTTCGGTGACGAGTGTGTCGCGTGCCTTGGGCAGTGCCCGTACGTGGTCCGGGGTCAGGTAGCCCTCCGCGAGGAGGTCGCCGGTGTGGGCGCGCAGGTGCCCCAGGAGGAACAGGCGGCACAGGTTGCGCAGCAGTCGCCGTGCCCTCGGGTCCGTCGCCTGTTCGGACGCCGTGGCGAACGCGTCCGCCGCCTGCAGCCGGGCGTGGGCCGAGACCATCTCCAGGGCGGCTTCCGAAGTGGCGTTCCAGCGGCCGACCGGGTCGCCGGACGGGCCCTCGCGCAGGGCCGCGCGAGCACGCTGCTGCCAGATGGCCTCGACGCCGGCGAGCAGGCCCCGCAGGAAGGCGAGGTCCGTCAGGTCGGCGTCCGCGGGTGGCGCGCCCGGGGGCCGCGCATCGTGGCCGAAGACCATCTCCGCCGCCGCCTTGGCCCAGATCACCAGGTTGTCGCCCTCCGCGGTGATGCCGCCCTCGATGTTGCCGGGCAGCTCCGAGATGCCGTTGGCGGGAAACAGGCCCTGTGCGCCGCACCGTTCGCGGCACTCGGTGGTGATCGCGCGCGCTTGCCAGGTGATCCAGCCCTTGGCGATCGCCACGAGCCGTTCGACCTCCTCGCGGTCCTCCTCGGTGTGCGCGGCGAACCGGTCGACCACGGTGCGGTGCAGGAACGTCATCGCGTATGCCGTCGCCAGGGCGTCCAGCAGCCGGCCGTGGTGGCTGCGGTGGGCGGCGATCGGTATGCGCTCGCCGGCCTTCGGGCCGGCTATCAGGCGGCTGTGCGCGTAGCGGACCGCGATGGTGAGGGCGGCGCGGGCCATGCCCAGGGTGCCGGCGCTCATGCAGAGCTTGCCCATGGTGACGCGGTGGATGGCGCGCAGGAACCGCTTGCGCTTGTTGCCGAGGTTGCTGGTCAGCGTGCCGTCGGGGGAGAGGCGGCCGTGGGCGGCCTCGAGGAGCGCCTCGCGGGGCAGCCACACGTGGTCGAAGGAGGTGAGGGCGTGGTCGACCGGGGTGCCGGTACGCTGCGGCAGCCGACGGACCGTCACCCCCGGCAGGTGTCCGGTCTCGTCGCTGAGCGGGGTGAGGAAGAGGAACACGCCCTGGTCCTGGCCGTCCACGACGAGCCTGGCGGCGACGACCGCCGTCTTGGGGCCGCCCGTCAGCGTGGTGTTGGGCATGAACTTCTGTGCGCCCGGCGTCGGCGTGTGCAGGCGGAAGCCGCCGCTCGTGCGGTCGAACACGGCGACGGTCTCCATGGAGGCCACGTCGTTCCCGTGCTCCAGCTCGGTACAGAGAAACGTTCCTGTGCTGCGGAGCGAGCTGAAGGGGGACAGGTCCCGGTCCGTGTGGTCGTGGTCGACGAGGCTGCCGAGGAAGAGGTTGTAGTGGATGCTCGCTACGGTGGTCAGCCCGCCGTCCACCGGCCCGATCCACTCGTGCAGGGCGGCCAGCCGGTGCGGGTCGGCGGCGAACCGCAGGGGATCGTCGAGCGTGTTGTTGAGCAGACGCAGGCGGTCGTAGGAGAGGGCGGTCCGCTCGGCCGGGGACAGGCCGGGCCGGTAGGCGAACGCCCGGCCGGAGATCGCCGTGCGCCAGACGCCGTGGGTACGGCCGCGGTGAGCGCCCTCGAAGAGAAGGTGCGCCAGGTCGTCGGCCACCGGGTGTGCCCGGTCCCGGTCGTCCCGGTTCTCCTGGTTCTCCCGGTCCTCGGCTTCCGTCCCTACCGTTGTTTCCGCCCGTAACGTCTCGGACGTCATGACAGTCATTGAGTTTCCCCTGGTGTGGGTCTCGAGTCAGGCGCGCGGCACCGGATCGAAGATACGGACCAACCGGTTTTCTTTTCAACCCCCCACCGGTCCCTCTGGAGCCTTGCGTCGCACTGTTCTGCTCATTTTCGGCCTCAAGTGACCGTTTGTCAGCGTCCTACCGAAGGCTTGTAAAACCGTTTGCCTGGTTTTATTGTCCGGTGGCGACGGGAGAGGGGACTGGTTGTGGCACGGCAGGAGCGGGCCATTCGCACGCGGCGGGCCATCCTGGTCGCCGCTGCGCAGGTGTTCGACGAGGTCGGGTACGAGGCGGCGACGATCTCCGACGTACTGAACCGGTCGGGGGTCACCAAGGGTGCCCTGTACTTCCACTTCGCCTCCAAGGAGGAGCTGGCCCAGGCGGTGCTGGCCGAGCAGGTCTCCTCCCTGCCGCGCGTTCCCGAGCAGGAGCTGAAGCTGCAGGAGTCGCTGGACGAGGCGCTGCTGCTGTCCCACCTGCTGTGCGGTGACACCGGCGACCCGATCGTCCAGGGCAGCGTGCGCCTTACCGTGGACCAGGGCTCGCCCAAGGACCACCTCAACCGCCGGGTGCCGATGCAGGAGTGGACCGAGCACACGCAGGCCCTCTTCGAGGAGGCCAAACAGCGGGGCGAACTCCTCCCGCACGTGGACGTCGCCGCGCTCGCCAAGCTGTTCGTCGGCGCGTTCACCGGGGTGCAGGTCCTGTCGCGGATCATGACCGGGCGGGTGGACCTGGCCGAGCGGGTGGCCGACCTCTACCGGTTCCTGATGCCGTCGGTGGCCGTGCCGGGGATCCTGGTCCGCCTGGACTTCTCTCCGGAGCGGGGACCGAAGGTGTTCGAAGCCGCCATGCGGCGGCGTGACGGCGTAGCGGGCGAAGGCGAGGGCGACGCGTCCGCCGGCGCACCGAGTTGACAGCCGAAGGGCCGACCGACCGATCGAACGGAGTGCTCCGATGGACATGACCGCCTGCCCGTACGCCCTTGACGTGACCGGACGTGACCTGGCGGGCGAGACCGCGCGGTTACGGTCGAGGGGGCCCGCCGTCGAGGTGGAGCTGCCGGGCGGGGTGCGCGCCTGGGCCGTCGTGCGGCAGACGTACGTCAAGCGACTGCTGACGGACCCCCGGGTCTCGAAGGACGCCCGGCAGCACTGGCCCGACTTCGTCGCGGGCCGTATCGGTGAGGACTGGCCGCTGTACCCGTGGGTGGCGAACGAGAACATGCTCTTCGCCTACGGGGAGAGCCACGCGCGGCTGCGCCGGCTGGTCGCCGCCGCCTTCACCGTCCGCCGTACCGAAGCGCTGCGCCCCCGCGTCGAGCAGCTCACCGGGGAACTGCTCGACGAGCTGGACGCGCTGCCGGACGGCGAAGTGGTCGATCTGCGGGACCGGTTCGCCAAGGTGCTGCCGATGCGGGTGATCTGCGAGCTGTTCGGTGTCGCCGAGGAGGCGCGCGAACCGCTCTGCGCCGACCTGGAGTTGGTGTTCGGCACGGCGGTGCCCGGGGAGGAGATGGCCGCCGCGCAGGTGCGGGTCTTCGGGATGCTCGGTGAACTGGTCGCCGGGAAACGGGCCAGGCCCGGCGACGATCTGACGAGCGCGCTGATCGAGGTCCGCGATAGCGACGACGGCCGGCTGACCGAGCAGGAACTCCTCGGCACGCTGTACCTGATGATCGCCGCGGGCCAGGAGACCACGTGCACCCTCATCACCAACGCCGTCGGCGCCCTGTGCAGGCACCCGGAGCAGCGCGCGCTCGTCCTGCAGGGGCGCGCGGACTGGGCCGACGTGGTGGCCGAGACGCTGCGCACCCACGCGCCCGCCGCGTACTCGCCGATGCGGTTCGCCGTCGAGGACATCGAACTGGACGGGGTGCTCATCAGGAAGGGCGATCCGATCCTGGTCTCCTTCGCGGGTGCGGCCTCGGACCCCGAGGCGTACGGGGACGACGTGGGCGTCTTCGACGTGCTGCGGCCCGGCCGGCGGGACGATCTGGCCTTCGGGCACGGTGTGCACCGCTGCCTGGGGGCGCCGCTGGCCCGGCTGGAGGCGGCGTCCGCCCTCGCGGCGCTCTTCACCCGCTTCCCGGACCTGGAATCAGCGATTCCGCTCGATGAGGTCGAGGCGGTGCGGTCCTTCATCGTCCATGGGTACGGGTCCCTGCCCGTCGTGCTCCGCCCCAGCGGATCGAGCGGGTCCAGCGGATCGAGCGGGCCCGGCGGAGCGGACGGAGCGGACGGAGCGGACCGACCGCGGGAGGACTGACCGGACTGACCGTCAGTAATGAAACCGCACGGACGGTTTGTTATGCTGTGGGTACCCGCGCAGCAACGGAGCGTCTGATGGCCAAGCAGGAACGTGCTGTCCGCACGCGCAACGCCCTGATCGAGTCCGCCGCCGAACTGTTCAGCCGCGACGGCTACGAGGTGGTGTCGCTCGCGGCGATCAGCACCAGGGCCGGGGTCAGCAACGGCGCGCTGCACTTCCACTTCCCCAGCAAGGCCGACCTCGCCGCGGCGGTGCGGGCCGCGGCGGCCGAGCGGTTCGACCGGCTCGTCTCCGCGGAGCGGCCGCCGCCCCAGCTCGGCGGTTCGCTGCAGGCGCTCGTCGACACGAGTCACGCCCTGCTGCTGAGCCTGCGTCAGGACATCGTGATGCGCGCGGGGTTCTGCCTCGACGGCGTCGCCGAGGCCGCCGGTCGCGGGGTGGGCCTCCACGACCGGTGGCACGCGTGGGTGGAGGACATCGTCGCCCGGTGTGCGCGGGAGGGGCTGCTCTCGGACGTCCCACCCCGGGACCTGGTGGCCACGGTGGTGGGTGCGACGGTCGGTTTCGCCGAGCTGGGCGGGCACGACGTGCGCTGGTTGTCCCGCCTCACGCTCACCCGCTTCTGGTCGCTGCTCCTGCCGCGCATCGCCACGGCGCCGACGCTGCGCAGGGTGGTGGCCACGGGCAGGCAGGCGGAGGTCGTCTGACCGACGTCTCGTCAGGTGTTCGCCACCCGGCGGAACCGCCCCGCCACCCGCAGGTCCGCCTCGATCCGCGCCGCCGTCGCGCGTAGCTGCGGCAGGACGTCCGTCACGCACTGCTCGGGCGTACGGCGGCTGCTGTGCATCGCCACGTTGACCGCCGCCACCACCCGGCCCCCGTGCTCCCGCACCGGCACCGCGATCGACCGCAGCCCCTCCTCCAGTTCCCCGTCGACCAGCGCGTACCCGTCGCGCCGCACGCGGTCCAGCACGGCCCTCAGCTCGGCCGGGTCCGTGACGGTCCGCCGCGTCAGCGGGGCCGGCTCGGGCAGCGGCCGTTCCGGCAGGTCCGCCAGCATCACGCGGCCCAGCGAGGTCACGGCGGCCGGCAGCCGGGTGCCGACCGTGACGTTGACGCTCATGATGCGGTTCGAGGCCGCCCGAGCCGTGTACTGGACGTCGTCGCCCGTCAGCACCGCCAGCGACGTCGACTCGTGCACCCGATCGGACAACGCGGCCAGATGCGGGGTCGCGATGTCCGACAGGGTCGTCCGGGACAGCGGCGGGAAGCCGAGGCCCAGCACGCGCGGGGTGAGCCGGAAGAAACGGCCGTGCACGGTGACATAGCCCAGGTGCTCCAACGTGATGAGCGCCCGCCGTGCCGTGGCCCGTGCCAGTCCCGTGGCCTCGGCCACCTCCGTCAGCGTCAGCTCGGAACGGCCCTCCCCGAACGATGTGATCACCGTCAGCCCGCGGGCCAGCGACTCCACGAACTCCCGCCCCAGCTCCTGCTTGGACGCCCCCGTCCAGGCCGCGAGCCCGGACGGCGCCGTGGGCACGGCGGGCGGCGCCTCGCGCAGCTCCCGCTCCATCGCCGCGACCGCCGTGCGCAGCCGAGGCAGCAGCGCCCGGCGCAGACCGTCCGCCGTGTGCCGGCTGGTGTGGCTCACCACGCTCACCACACAGGCGATCCGGCCGCCCTCCCCCCGCACGGGCATGGACAGCGCCACCAGGCCCGGCTCGATCAACTGGTCGTCCAGCGCCCATCCCTCGGCCCGCGCCTGCTCGGTGCGCTCCTCGAAGTCGTCGCCCAGGCAGTGGCCGTCGGAACCGTCGAGCGGGCGGCTGCGCGCCGGTACCGCCGGGAAGCGGCGGTCCTCGGGGTCCGCAGCCCGCCGCGCACGCCACCGCGCCCAGTCCTCCGCGTCCCACTCGGTCGCGAACAGCGGCCCCGGAGCGGTGCGTTCCGCAGGCAGCAGATCGCCGATGCGGAAGCTCAGCGACATCGCGCGGCGCCGGGTCGCCTGGTGGATGAAACGGATACCGTCCAGGTCGGCGACCGCGAGCGACACCGACTCGTCCAGCTCGTCGGCGAGCGCGTCCGCGTGCGCGTCCAGCAGCTTCGGCAGCCCCAGCGCCGCGAGGTAGGCGTTGCCCAGCTCCATCAGCCGCGGCGCGAGCACGACGTCCCGGCCGTCCAGCCGTACGTACTCCATGCGGGCGAGGGTCGCCGTGATCCGGTCGACCGTGGACCGGGCGAGCCCGCTGGCCCGCTCCAGGGCGCTGAGGCTGCAGCTACCGCCGGCGTCGGTGAGCCGCCGCAGCACCCTGAGGCCGCGCATGAGCGGGGCGACGGCTTCGGCGGGGGCGGCGGTGTCCGGGGCCGGGGTGACGTTCGGGAGCATGGGGTCACCGTAATGCGGGGCCGGTCGCGCACGCCGTGTTCCCCCACGGCACGGGGCGCCCCGAACCCCCGTATGCCATCGGTCGCCTTCGGCCGCCTTTCGGTGGGACGCCTCCGGGCGGGTCAGCGCCGTGTCACCCGGACCCGGTAGTCGCCGGAGGGGTCCTTCGCCTCGACGGTGACGACGATCCCCTGCTTCGGGTCGGTGAAGCTCTGCCCGGGGACGAACGGCGCGTCGGACAGCTCGGCCTGCACGTTCGGGCTGCGCGTGCAGCCGCCGCTGTCGCGCGTGGAGTCGTAGACCTGGATGGGGCCGTTGCCGGTGTCGACGTCCGCGTCGACGCGGTAGACGAGGATGCCGGGCCGGCACACCGCCGCGTCGTTGCCCTCGTGGGTGCGCAGCTCCAAGGCGTAGCCCGCCTTGGCGCTGAGGGGCAGGAAGACCAGTTTGCGGCCGCCGGTGCGGGCCAGCGGGGTCAGCGTGTACTCGCCGGTGCCGTGCGCGGTCACGCAGGCGACCTGGGAGTCGTCGAGCCAGCCGAGCTTCCACTTGTGCCAGGCGAGCATGTCGTTGTCGGCGCCCCAGTCCTCGCTCATGATGTCCCAGTGCCCGACGGCGGCGCCGCCCTCCTGGTTGTAGAGGTCGGGCAGGCCGAAGACGTGGCCGTTCTCGTGGGGCAGGACCCGGAAGCCGGTCTGCGGGTAGGAGCCGGAGCCGTCGTCCTGGCGGCTGTAGATGAAGGACGCGTTGGAGACGGGCACGCCGTCGGCGACCGGGGCCTCGGCGTTGCCCGCGAAGGTCACCGACAGGACGGTGTCCAGGGCGGAGGGGCCGGCGTTCGGGGTGACGAGCACGTTCACCAGGTCGTAGTGGCGGAAGTCGACCTCGGGGTCGGCGGCGGTCACGATGTCCTGCACCAGCTCGCGGTAGCCGGGGTCGAAGGGGGCGCCGCGCTGTATGCCGTAGGCCGCGAACGGCTTGGGCATGCGCAGCCAGTGGCGTATCGGGGCCTCGGCGCGGTAGTCGAGGCGGCCGTAGGAGCTGGTGGTGAACCACTCCTGGGTCTGCGGGAAGAACTCCGCGAGCCGGTCGAGGGCGCTGCCCTGGCCGGGGGCGTCGGAGAAGTCGATCATCAGGTTCAGGGCGTGGACGGTGCCGGTGGAGCGGGCGTAGCCGGTGGCGGTGGGGATGCTCTCCGGCATCAGGACCCGGTTGTGGCCCTGGAGCATGCAGGGGTGCAGCGTCGAGGAGCGGAGCGGGGCTATGGGGCCCGGCGTCAGGGAGCCCGTCGTCAGGTGCGCCGTGCCGGCGGAGGTGGAGACCGCCAGCGTCAGAACGGTGACCGAGGCGAGGGAGGCGGCGCGGCGGGGGCGTATCCGGCGGCGGGACGGCTGCATGCGGTGGCCCTTCGCTCCACGGCAGCCGCGCCTCACCGGCTGCACCCTTGCGATCACCCTGTGACGGGCGGTGCGGGGTCGCGCGCTGAAGGAGGCCGAACGAGGGGTCCGGGGGCGGGGGAGGGGTGACGGTGCGAGCGGTGAGGTGTGAGCTGCGGCTCCGGACCCCGGCCGACCCGCGCTACAGGCCCCGGCCGACCCGCGCTCCAGGCCCTCAGGACCTGCGCTCTGCCGAGGATGTTCGGAGGCGAGGCCCGGCATAGGGCCCCGCCCGGCCACGCACCCAAAGAATGTGACCTACGTCACATCAAATTGCCTCACGTCGGGGAAATAACCGGGGACGCAATCCCCGTTTAGCCATGTGTCCGAGCGAAACGGGGACTGAATCCCCGGATTGCGATCATCCACCCCTTCTCGAGGAGTACGCCGTGCAGACCGCCACCCCTGTGCAGCGTCGGGCGTCCCGGCCGCGGGCCGATGCCCTGCGCAACCGGGAGCGGATCGTCACCGCCGCCCGGGAGATGTTCGTCGAGTTCGGCCCCGACGTGCCGTTCGACGAGATCGCCCGTCGGGCCGGCGTCGGCAACGCCACGGTGTACCGCAACTTCCCCGACCGCGACGCCCTCGTCCGCGAGGTCGTCTGCTCGGTCATGGACCGCACCTCCGAGGTCGCGGAACAGGCGCTGGCCGAGGACGTCGACCCCTTCGAGGCGCTGGAACGCTTCGCGCACGCCGCCGCCGACGAGCGGATCAGCGCGCTGTGTCCGATGCTCTCCGGCACGTTCGACAAGCACCACCCGGACCTGGAAGCGGCCCGGCGGCGCGTCGAGCGGCTCGTCGAAGAGCTCATGGACCGCGCCAAGGCGGTCGGCACGCTCCGCCCCGACGTGGGCGTCGGCGACCTGATGCTCACCGTGGCCCAGCTCAGCCGGCCCCCGGCCGGTACCGCGTGCCTCAGTGCCGACCGTTTCGTCCACCGCCATCTTCAGCTGCTCCTGGACGGTCTGCGGGCTCCCGCCCGTTCGACGCTGCCGGGCACGGCCGTGACCATGGAGGAGCTGCGCCGGTCCTGAGCGAGTAGCCCTCTGTACGAGTAGTTCGACACGAGTAGTTCCGGCTCAAGTAGTTCCGACACGAGTCGTTCCGATGCAAGTCGTTCTGAACGGGTTGTTCCGATGCGAGGGGTCCGATGCGGGAGCCTCGACGTTCCCGATAGCGGTCCGTATCGGGCGATCGGCCGATCAGTAGCGACGATCAGTAGCGACGAACAGCAGCGATCAGTTCCGCGTTCCGATTAGTTCCGAGTCCCGCGCAAGTCATCTCTCACAGCAGGGCTTCCGGCCGTCAACGACGACGAGCCGTTCGCCCGTCACTCACGTCACCTTCCGTCACCTTTTTCTTCTACGACGTCCCGGAGTGGGTACCTCCATGTCTCAAACCGCCTCAACGGCCCCCGGCGTCCCCGACGCCAACCGCTGGAGGGCGCTCGTCTTCATCGCGCTCGCCCAGCTGATGGTCGTCCTCGACGCCACCATCGTGAACATCGCGCTTCCGTCCGCCCAGCAGGACCTGGGCATATCCGACGGCAACCGGCAGTGGGTGGTCACCGCCTACGCCCTCGCCTTCGGCGGCCTCCTCCTCTTCGGCGGCCGGATCGCCGACCTGTGGGGCCGCAAGCGGGCCTTCGTCATAGGCCTGACCGGCTTCGCCGCCGCCTCCGCGCTCGGCGGCGCGGCGACCACGGGCGCGATGATGTTCGGCGCCCGCGCCCTCCAGGGCGCCTTCGGCGCCATGCTCGCCCCGGCCGCGCTCTCCCTGCTCGCCGTGATGTTCACGGACGCCAAGGAGCGCGCCAAGGCGTTCGGCATCTACGGCGCGATCGCCGGCGGCGGCGGCGCCGTCGGCTTCATCCTCGGCGGCGTGCTGACCGAGTACCTGGACTGGCGCTGGACGTTCTTCGTCAACATTCCGTTCGCCGTGGTCGCCGCGCTGGGCGCGTACTTCGTCATCCGTGAGCCCGAGGGCGGCCGCAACCGCTCCCCGCTCGACATCCCCGGCGTCGTCCTGTCCACCCTGGGTCTGGTTTCGCTGGTCTACGGCTTCACCCGCGCCGAGTCCGACGGCTGGGGCGACTCGACGACCGTCTCCCTGTTCGTCGCGTCGGCCGTCTTCCTGCTGGCTTTCGTCTTCACCGAGGCCAAGGTCAAGGCCCCGCTGCTGCCTCTGCGCGTGGTCACCGACCGCAACCGCGGCGGCATCTACCTCTCCCTCGGCATCGCGATCATCGCGATGTTCGGCACGTTCCTCTTCCTGACCTACTACCTGCAGGTCATCAAGGGCTACTCGCCGATCAAGACGGGCTTCGCCTTCCTGCCGATGATCGCGGGCATGATGGTCGGCTCGACCCAGATCGGCACGCGCCTGATGACCCGTGTCCCGGCCCGGCTGCTGATGGGGCCCGGGTTCCTGGTCGCCGCGTCCGGCATGCTGCTGCTGACGCAGCTCGAGATCGGCTCGTCGTACGCCTCGACCGTCCTGCCGTCGATGCTGCTGCTCGGCCTCGGCATGGGCACGGCGTTCATGCCGGCCATGTCCCTGGCCACCCTGGGCGTCGAGCCCCGGGACGCCGGTGTCGCCTCCGCGATGGTCAACACCTCGCAGCAGGTGGGCGGCGCGATCGGCACCGCCCTGCTGAACACGATCGCCGCCTCTGCGACGACCTCGTACATCAAGGACCACATCGCCACGGCCACTTCCAAGCCGCAGCAGCAGCTGGTCCAGATGGAGGGCATGGTGCACGGCTACACCAACGCGATCTGGTTCGCCGTCGGCATGCTGGTGCTCGCCGCCGTCATCGTCGTCACCTTCGTCAACGCCGGCCGCCCGGGCTCCGGTCCGGTCGCCTCCGGTGAGGGCGTCGAGGACGAGGTGGCCGTCCCGGTGGTCGCCCACTGAGGCGCCTGCGCAGGGGTACCCGTAGAGAACCGAGTCCGTAGGTACGGACGAGGAAGGGGACGTCTCGTCCGTACGTCTGAAGGGGTCCGCCCCGGCCCCACCGATCCGGTGGGGCCGGGGCGGACCCGTGTCCGGTGTGAGCCGGGGCGGACCGGTGTCCGGTGCGGGCGGGCTGGACCCGTCTGCGAGCGTCCGTCCGGCGGCTCAGCGCAGCCAGGGCAGGTCCGCCCCCGCCTCCTTGGGCTGCAGTCCCTCCGCGATGATCGACATGATGTCGCCCAGGGACTTCTGCTGCTCGGGGGTGAGCCGGTCGAACAGGGCCTGGCGCACGGCGGCCACGTGCCCGGGAGCGGTCCGCGCCAGCACCTCGTACCCCTCGTCCGTGAGGACCGCGAGCTGTCCCCGCTTGTCGGAGGGACACTCCTCGCGCCGTACCCAGCCGTTCTTCTCCAGGCGGGCGATGGCGTGCGAGAGCCGGGACCGGGTGATCTTCGCCTGCATGGCCAGCTCGGTCATCCGCAGCCGCCGCCGCGGGGCCTCTGCGAGCTGGACGAGCAGCCCGTAGTAGACGTGCGGCATGCCCGCGTCGCGCTGCAACTGGCGGTCGAGGTGGTCCTCGAGAAGGGTGACGGCGTGCATGTACGCACGCCAGGTGCGCTGCTCCTCGTCGGTGAGCCAGCGGGTGTCATCAGCGGGTGCCGTCTTCATGTACACCACTGTACGAGGCGTCTTCTTGAAACTTAAACAAATGGGCGCTATGCTCACCCGTGAAGAACCTTTAGTCTTCAAGTAACTGTCGGCCGCCGTGCCGCGGCCGCCCGAAGGGAGCCGCCGCCATGTCCGCCGCGACCGAGGAGCGCACCGCGCCCCAGCGCATGCCCGCCCTCTACCTGAGCCATGGTGCGCCCCCGCTGGCCGACGACCCGGTCTGGCCCGGCCAGCTCGCCGCCTGGTCGGCCGGCCTGCCGCGCCCCAAGGCGATCCTGATGGTCTCCGCCCACTGGGAGGAGGCCCCGCTCGCCCTCGGCGCGACGAGCACCGTCCCGCTGGTCTACGACTTCTGGGGCTTCCCCGAGCACTACTACACGGTGCGGTACGAGGCCCCGGGCGCCCCGCAGCTCGCCGACGCCGTCCGCAAGCTGCTGCGTGCCCCCGGCATCCCCGTCCAGGACATCCCGGACCGGGGCCTGGACCACGGCGCGTACGTCCCGCTCGTCGAGATGTTCCCCGAGGCCGACATCCCGGTCCTGCAGATCTCCATGCCGACCCTGGACCCGGTGAAGCTGATGGAGATCGGCCGCAAGCTGGCCCCGCTGCGCGACGAGGGCGTCCTGATCGTCGGCTCCGGCTTCTTCACCCACAACCTCGCGGCCCTGCGCCACGCGGGCGGGGGAGTGCCGACCTGGTCCTCGGAGTTCGACGACTGGGGCCGCCGAGCCCTGGAGGCGCGCGACTGGGACGCCCTGCTGGACTTCCTGAACAAGGCCCCGGCCGGCCGCTACGCCCACCCGCGCACCGAGCACTTCGCCCCGCTGTTCGTGACCATGGGCGCGGCGGAGGCCGGCGGTGAGCTCGACGCCCAGAGGTCCGTGATCGACGGCTTCTGGATGGGAATGGCGAAGCGGTCCGTGCAGTTCGGGTGACGGTGGCCGGGAACTCGATCCGGACCTCGGTCCGGGCGGCGGCGAGGAAGGGGGCTAGGCGTCCCGCCGGGAGCCCTGCTGGAGGTCCCGCCGCAGGTCCTGGTGGAGGTCCTGGTGGAGGTCCTTCTCGTACCAGGCCACGTCCCAGTAGCGCCCGAACTTGCGGCCCACCTCCCGGTAGGTGCCGACGTGGCGGAATCCGAGGCGTTCGTGCAGGCGCACGGACGCTTCGTTCGGCTGGGCGATGCCCGCGTAGGCACGGTGCAGGTCCTCGTCCGCCAGGGCCTCGAAGAGGGCCGTGTAGAGGTGCCCGCCGATGCCGCGGCCGGTCGCGTGCGGGGCGAGGTAGATCGTCGTCTCGACCGAGGTCGCGTACGCCGGCTTCGGGCGGAAGGCGCTGGACGTGGCGTACCCCAGGATCTCCTGTGACCCGGCGTCCGCGGCAACCATCAGCCGGTGCGGGCCGTCTTCAGGGTGGGAGAACAGCCAGGGGCGGCGCTCCTCCGCCGTGAAGGCTCTGGTGTCGAATGTGATGGGGGTCTCACGCACGTAGTGGTTGTAGATGTCCGTGAGAGCCTCGAGGTCGCCCTCGGCTCCCGGCCTCACCTGCACGTCGCTACGTTCCGCCATCGACCCGCCTCCCAGTGTGGCGGAACAGGGTACTGCATGATCAGAAAAAATGAGGGGCGGGTTGGGAATTCTGTCCGGATTCCAGTCGTTGTTTCCTTCGGATGCCGGGCACCCGGAAGGGTGGCCGAATCGTTACAGGACCATCCGCTAGCCCACCATCGCAAGGGAGCACGCATGGCAACCCGTGCCGTCGCCCGTCGCCAGGCCGCCGAGGGCGAAACCATCGACGCCGCGGCAAGCAGTGTTCGCGCCCAGGGCGACATAGCCGACCGCGACCTGGTCGGCATGTACCTCGACGAGATCGCCCGTACGCCTCTGCTCGACGCCGCCAAGGAGGTCGAGCTCTCTCAGATCATCGAGGCGGGCGTGTTCGCACGGCAGATCCTCGACGGCGAGGAGGAGGCCAAGGCGGATGCCACCCGTGAGGAACTGGAGGCCCTGGTCGCCGAGGGGGAGCGGGCCAAGGACATCTTCATCCGCTCCAACCTCCGGCTGGTCGTCGCCGTGGCGCGCCGCTACCCGCGCAGCGGTCTCCCGCTGCTCGACCTGATCCAGGAGGGGAACGCGGGCCTGGTGCGCGCCGTCGAGAAGTTCGACTACCGCAAGGGCTTCAAGTTCTCCACCTACGCCACCTGGTGGATCCGTCAGGCGATCACGCGGTCGATAGCCGACCAGTCGCGCACCATCCGGCTGCCCGTCCACCTGGTCGAGGAGCTGGGCCGCATCCGCCGCGTCCAGCGCGAGTTCAACCGTGAGAACGGCCGGGACCCCGAGCCCGCCGAGATCGCGGCGGAGCTGGACTCGTCGGCGGAGCGCATCAGCGACGTCCTCGACTGGGCCCGCGACCCCGTGTCGCTGAACATGTCGGTGGACGACGAGGGCGAGACCCAGTTCGGCGACCTGCTCGAGGACACCTCCGCGGTGTCGCCGGAGCAGTCGGTGCTCACGCTGCTGCGCAGCGAGGAGCTGGACGACCTGATCGGCCGGCTCGACGACCGCACGGCCTCGATCATCAAGATGCGGTACGGCATCGAGGACGGCCGGGAGCGCACGCTGACGGAGGTCGGCAAGGAGCACGGCCTGACGCGTGAGCGCATCCGTCAGATCGAGAAGCACGCCCTGCTGGAGCTGAAGAAGCTGGCCCGCCAGACCGGCTTCGACGCGGCGGCGTAACGGCCGTGGGGTCGCACCGCATCGAACCGGCGGGTCCGGGGCACAAGACCTCCGGGTCCCCGCAACCGCACGGTCCCGCCGTCCACAGAGCCGAGTCCCGACGCACTCCCCCCGGCGCCGGGACTCACCCCGGGCCGGGCCCCGGCGCCATTCCCCCCTGGCGCCGGGGCCCGGCTCTTCTCGTGCCGGGTTACGCGACTGCGGCAGGGGCATGTCAATAGGTCGCCCCGGACCTGAACCCCGGGGCGGCCCGGTGGCAGATTGTGCCACAGCGGCACGAGGCGGACGCTCCTCGCGGCGGGCGCCCGCCGGTGGACCGAGTCGGTCCGTGCCGCCCCGCCCGCCTCACCCCGCCGCCGCCCGGCTCAGCCGCGCCCCCAGGTCCCGTACCGAGGCGACGAGGTCGGCCGGGCGGTGCACCGTGAACTCGCAGTCGACCAGCGCGAGCCGTACCGCCAGCCACTCCACCGAGTCGCTCGACACACCCCGCAGCCGGCAGCGGTGCTCGTCGAGCGGCTCGGGAGTGCCCACCCACCGGGGCATGCGCGCCGCGACGAAGTCGGCGGGGGCGGCGAAGGTCGCCTCGAACTCGTAGGTCTCCTGCCGCCGGTACACCGACTGCCGCAGATACTCCGCCGCGCTGCCGGTGGGCAGCTCCCGCGGTGCGAACCGGGCGCCCGTCGCGAACGGCTCGGCGACCCGGTCGACCCGGAACGTCCGCCAGTCCTCGCGCTGCAGGTCGTAGGCGACCAGGTACCAGCGGCGCCCCGTCGACACCAGCCGGTACGGCTCCGCCAGGCGCCGCGACGACGTGCCGTCCCCGGAGCGGTACGCGAACCGCAGCCGCTCCCGGCCCGCGATCGCCGAGGCCATCACGGTCAGCGTCTCCGGCGCGATGCTCGCCCCGTCCCCGCTGGTCAGCGACGTGGTGGCGGCCTGGAGAGTGGTGACACGGTGGCGCAGCCGACTCGGCAGCACCTGTTCGAGCTTGGCCAGCGCCCGCACGGACGCCTCCTCCACGCCCTCGACCGCGTGCCCGGCACCCGCCCGCAGCCCCACCGCGATGGCCACGGCCTCCTCGTCGTCGAGCACCAGCGGCGGCATGGCCTTCCCCGCGACCAGCCGGTAGCCGCCGTCGGCACCCTTGGTCGCCTGCACCGGGTAGCCCAGCTCGCGCAGGCGGTCGATGTCCCGCCGGACGGTGCGCCGCGACACCCCGAGCCGCTCGGCCAGTTCACCGCCGGGCCACTCGCGCGGCGTCTGGAGCAGGGAGAGGAGCTGCAGGAGCCGGGCCGGGGTGTCTGTCGTCATGGAACGAGGATGCCGGAGAAGTAGGACGGGATCTGGCCTAATGCGTCCCTAGCGTCGGGGCATGACCTCCACGGACAACACCCTCAGCAGTGCCGCGCCGGGCGCGGGCGGCGACCGGCGTCGCTGGTTCGCGCTCGCCATCGTGATGACCGCGGCCTTCATGGACCTCGTCGACGTCACGATCGTCAACATCGCCATCCCGTCGATCCAGCGGGACGCGGGCGCGTCGTTCAGCCAGATCCAGTGGATCACCGCCGGTTACGCGCTCGCCTTCGCCGCGGGACTCGTCACCGGCGGCCGGCTCGGCGACATCCACGGCCGCAAACGCCTCTTCCTGATCGGCATCGGCGGCTTCACGCTCGCCTCGGCGCTGTGCGGCTTCGCCGCGAACCCGGAGATGCTGGTCGCCTCGCGGATCCTCCAGGGCGCGATGGCCGCCATGATGGTGCCGCAGGTGCTGTCGATCGTGCACGCCACCTTCCCGGCGCACGAGCGGGGCAAGGTCTTCGGCCTGTTCGGCGCGATCGTCGGGCTGGGTGCCGTCTCCGGGCCGCTCCTCGGCGCGCTGCTGACCGAGTGGAACCTGTTCGGGCTGCAGTGGCGGCCCATCTTCCTGATCAACCTGCCGGTCGGTGTCGCCGCGTACCTCCTGGGACGGCGCTTCATCACCGAGTCGAGGGCTCCGAAGGCCCTGCGCCTCGACCTCGTCGGCGTCGCCCTCGTCACGCTGGGCCTGCTGATGCTGCTCTACCCGCTCACCCGCGGCCGGGAGCTGGGCTGGCCGCTGTGGGGGTACGCGTCGATGGCGGGCGCGCTCGTCGTCTTCGGGGCGCTGGTGGCGTACGAGAGGCGGAAGTCCGCCCGCGACGGTTCCCCGCTGGTCGAGCTGTCCCTGTTCCGGGTGAAGAGCTTCGCGGCGGGCATCGCGGTGCAGACGGTGTTCGGGGTCGGCCTCGGCATCTTCTTCCTGGTCTGGACCCTGTACATGCAGGTCGGCCTCGGCTGGAGCGCGCTGCGGGCGGGGCTGACGGGCGTGCCGTTCTCGATCGCGGTCTCCACGGCGGCCGGGATGTCGGTGCAGAAGCTGGTCCCGCGCTTCGGCCGCAAGGTGCTGCAGGCGGGCGCGCTGGTGATGGCGGCCGGCGTCCTCCTCTACATGGCGGAGGCCCACCGGTACGGCCAGTCGATCGCCTCCTGGCAGATGGCGCTGCCGCTGGTGGTCATGGGGGCGGGCATGGGCCTGATCGTCGCCCCGCTGACGGACGCGATCCTCTCCGAGGTGCCCCGTGAGCACTCCGGCTCGGCGTCCGGCCTGATCAACACGGTGCAGCAGATGGGCAACGCGCTGGGACTCGGGCTCGTGTCGGTGGTCTTCTTCGGCGAGATCGACGACCGGCTGACCCCCGCCCAGGTGGGTCCGGCCTTCGTGCACGCCTTCCAGCACGCCCTCGGCTGGGTGGTGGCGGTGATGGTCGTGATCTTCCTGCTGATGTTCGCCCTGCCGAAGCGGCCGGCGCAGCACGTGGAGGGCGCGGAACAGCCCGAGAGGGGCACGGGGAACGGCGCCCGCGACCAGGTGCTTCCCGCGCACGACGCACGACCGGTCGGGGCAACCCGGTAGCCGAACCGGAGGAATCACTCGGCCCCGTCGATGCCCGTTCGTGTCCGTCCCGTAGCTCCAAGCTGTTTACTTTCCGGAAATTCGGACGTAGCCTCCGACTGAAACCACACGTTCGGGCATCAGTCGGAGGTGAACGGGCATGTACGCAGCGGAGCGACAGCAGGAGATCCTGCGGCTCGCCCGTGACGGCGGCCGGGTCGATGTCGTCTCACTGGCCGAGGAGTTCCAGGTCACGGCCGAGACGATCCGTCGCGACCTGAAGGCCCTCGACCGCGCCGGGCTGCTGCGCCGGGTGCACGGCGGCGCCATCCCCGCCGGGCGCCTGGACTTCGAGCCGGACCTCGCCGAACGGGAGTCCACGGCGGCCGACGAGAAGGACCGGATCGCCAAGGCGGCCCTCGCGGAGGTGCCGGGCGAAGGCACGATGATCCTCGACGCCGGTTCGACGGTCGCCCGGCTCGCGGGGGCGATCCCGCTGGACGCGCGGCTCACCGTGGTCACGCACAGCCTGCCCACCGCGGCCCGCCTCGCGGACCACCCCGGCATCCAGCTCCACCTGGTCGGCGGGCGCGTCCGGCACCGTACGCGCGCCGCCGTGGACGCCTGGGCGCTGCGCGCGTACGGCGAGATCCGCGCCGACGTCCTTTTCGTCGCCGCCAACGGCTTCTCCGCCGGCCACGGACTGACCACGCCCGACCTCGCCGAGGCCGCCGTCAAGCGGGCCGCGATGCGCGCCGCGCGCCGGGTGGTGCTGCTCGCCGACTCCTCCAAGCACGGCCAGGAGCACTTCGCCCGTTTCGGCGGCCTCGACGATGTGGACCTGCTGATCACCGACAGCGGGTTGAGCCCCGAGGACGCCACCGCGATCGAGCGCGGCGGCACGGAAGTAGTACGCGCATGATTCTCACCGTCACCCCCAACCCCTCCCTCGACCGCACCTACGAGGTCCCCTCCCTCGACCGCGGCGAGGTCATCCGGGCCACCGGCGAACGAGTGGACCCGGGCGGCAAGGGTGTGAACGTCTCACGCGCGGTCGCCGCGGCCGGGCAGCGCACGGTCGCCGTCCTCCCCCTCGGCGGTGCGCCGGGCGCGCTCGTCGCCAACCTGCTGCACTCCCAGGGCATCGACGTCGCTCCGGTCCCGATCACCGGAGCCACGCGCTCCAACATCGCGGTCGCCGAACCCGACGGCACCCTCACCAAGATCAACGCACCCGGTCCCGAACTCTCCCCCGACGAGGCCGAACTCCTGCTGGAAGCGGTCCGCGAGCAGTGCCGCGCGGCGGACACCACCTGGATCACCTGCTGCGGCAGCCTCCCGCGCGGCCTCGCCCCGTCCTGGTACGCCGACCTGGTGGCCCGGGCGCACTCCGCGGGCGCCCGGATCGCCCTCGACACCTCCGGCCCCGCGCTCCTGGAGGCGCTGCGCGAGCGCCCCGACGTGGTGAAGCCGAACGCCGCGGAGCTCGCGGAGGCCGTCGGGCGGCCCCTCGCCACAGTGGGCGATGCGGCCAAGGCCGCCGAGGAACTGCGCGGCATGGGCGCGCGAGCGGTGCTGGCGAGCCTCGGCGCGGACGGGCAGTTGCTCGTCGACGCCGCCGGTACATGGTTCGGCTGCGCCCGCGTCGGTGTCATACGCTCGAACGTCGGCGCCGGCGACTCCTCCCTCGCCGGTTTCCTCATCGCGGGCGGCAGCGGTCCTCAGGCCCTGGCCTCGGCCGTCGCCCACGGCGCCGCGGCGGTCCAACTGCCCGGCAGCGTGATGCCGACCCCCGCCGACCTCGACCTCTCCGCCGTGACCGTCACGTCGGAGGTGCCCGTGGACCGTGTGCTGACGGAGCCCGTCTCATGAGCGGGCCCCCGGTGCGGCGGACGAGGCCCGCCGCATCCACCGACAGGCGGGGTTTCCCCGGCCCCGCCACCCTCTCCCTCTCCGTAGCCCCCCACCTCACCCCCGTCCCCACCACCGCCCACCCCAACCCCCGGGCGATACGCGTGCGAAGGAGCCCGCGATGAGCGAGATGATCACCGCGGACCTGGTCGACCTCGACCTGTCCGCCGACACCAAGGAAGCGGCGGCCCGTGCCCTCGCGGAGCGGATGGTGGCCCAGGGCCGCGTGACCGACCTGGAGGGCTTCCTGGCCGACGTGGCCGCCCGCGAGGCCCAGATGCCGACCGGCCTCGACGGCGGCATCGGCATTCCGCACTGCCGCAGCGAGCACGTCACCGAGCCGACCCTCGCCTTCGGGCGCAGCGCCCGGGGCATCGACTTCGGCGCCGCGGACGGCCCGGCCGACCTGATCTTCCTGATCGCCGCCCCGGCGGGCGCCGACGACGCGCACCTGACGATCCTGTCCTCGCTGGCCCGCCAGCTCATGAACACCGAGTTCACCTCCGCGCTGCGGTCCGTGGACAACGCGGCGGCGGCAGCGGCGCTCATCCGCGGGGACGAGGCCCCGGCGGCGGACTCCGCAGACTCCGCGGTGGCGCCCTCCGAGGCGGCCTCCTCCGGCGCCACCGCGGACGCCACGGACGCCACCGAGCGCCCGTTCCGCATCGTCGCCGTCACCTCCTGCCCGACCGGTATCGCCCACACCTACATGGCCGCCGAGGCCCTGGAGAACGCGGGCCGCGATGCGGGTGTCGAACTCGTCGTCGAGCCGCAGGGATCGGCCGGCTTCACCCGGCTCGACCCGGCCGTCATCGCGGCGGCGGACGCCGTGATCTTCGCCCATGACGTCCCCGTACGGGACAAGGACCGCTTCGCCGGCAAGCCGACCGTGGACGTCGGTGTGAAGGCGGGCATAAACCGGCCCGCCGAGCTGATCGCCGAGGTGCGCGGGAAGGCCGAACGCGGCGAGGTGACGTCCGGTTCCGCGCCCACGCCGGTGGAGCGGGCCGGTGACTCCACCGAGGGCTACGGCACCAAGCTGCGCAAGTGGCTGATGTCCGGCGTGAGCTACATGGTCCCGTTCGTCGCCGCGGGCGGCCTGCTCATCGCCCTCGGCTTCGCGATCGGCGGCTACAAGATCAAGTCGGCGCCGTCTGTCATGGACCACTTCGTGTGGACGCAGACGGACAGCTGGGCGGCGCTGCTGTTCCAGATCGGCGCCGTGGCCTTCGGCTTCCTCGTCCCGGTCCTGGCGGGCTACATCGCCTACGGCATGGCGGACAGGCCCGGTCTGGTCCCCGGTTTCGTGGGCGGCATGATCGCGTCCACGATCAACGCGGGCTTCCTGGGCGGCCTCGCGGCCGGTCTGATCGCCGGCGGGGTGGTGATGGCCATCCAGAAGGTCAGGATCCCGCCGGCGCTGCGCGGCATCATGCCGGTGGTGGTGATCCCGCTGATCTCCTCGGCGATCGTCGGGTTCCTGATGTTCGTCGTGATCGGCAAGCCCATCGCCTCCGCGCAGAAGGGCATGACCGACTGGCTGAACAGCCTGTCCGGCACCAACGCCCTCCTGCTCGGCGCGCTGCTCGGCCTGATGATGTGCTTCGACCTCGGCGGCCCGGTCAACAAGGTCGCGTACACCTTCGCCACCGCCGGTATCGCGGTGTCCAACCCGAGCGACTCGGCGATGAAGATCATGGCGGCGGTGATGGCCGCCGGTATGGTCCCGCCGCTGGCGATGGCCCTGGCCACCACCGTGCGCGGCAAGCTCTTCACGCCGGCCGAGCGTGAGAACGGCAAGGCCGCCTGGGTGCTCGGCGCCTCCTTCATCTCCGAGGGCGCGATCCCGTTCGCCGCGGCCGACCCGCTGCGCGTCATCCCCTCGTCGATGGTCGGCGGCGCGATCACCGGCGCCCTGTCGATGGCCTTCGGCGCCACGCTGCGCGCCCCGCACGGCGGCATCTTCGTGGTCCCGCTGATCGGCAACCCGTTCCTCTACCTGGTCGCCCTCGTCGCCGGCGTGTGCGTGACCACGGCCCTGGTGGTGGTCCTGAAGGGCATGCGCAAGCAGAGCCCCGAGGGCTCCGCGAAGGAGGCCGGGGGAGCGTCCATACAGACCCGGGACTCCAAGCAGCCCGTCGCCGCCTGATCCGGCCGTACCGACAGCACAGTTGGGGCCGCACCTCTCAACAGGGGTGCGGCCCCACCGCGTTCGCGGCGCCGTTACCTGGTCCTTTGCCCGTCTTCGCCGCGACTCGCCGAACTCGTCGCGCTCATCACGCTCGTCGCACCTGCGAGATTGGTCACGGTCAGGGGCTGGAAGCCCGGTTGGTGGTGTCTACTGGAGGCATGCCCGCGCACGAGTCGATCCTTCTGCTGGTCACCGTGGCCGTCGCAGCCCTGGCGACCGGCCTCTGGGTGGTCGGCCTGGTCCAGTTGGTGCGCCGCCACCGCGGGGAGAACGCGGTCCGGCGGCGTCGCGGAACGCTGCGGGCCCTGCCCCGGCAGCGGCGGACGGCTCCCCACTGGGACTCCGTCGAACTCACCGCGGCCGAACGCGACGCCTTCGCACACCTCGTGCGGCGCCTCCGCGACGGCTACCCCCACGACCGGGGACTTTCCGGGAACTAGCCCCGCAGCGGCACTAGACGGTGTCGGCCGGCTGGCCCAGCGTCGCCGCGCGGCGCTCCATGGCCTCCCGGGCCGCCTCCTCGGTCGCGTAGACCTCGCACATGTGGCGGCCGTCCGGGGTCGCCGTGTGCTCGACCTCCCACAGGGACAGCTCCCTGCCGTCCCGCAGCAGGAACGCGTGCTCGTACAGCGAGAAGCACAGCCCCGCCTGACCCGCCCGGGACGGCCGTCCGAACACCTGCCTGATCTCGTGCGCGAACGCGGAGCCCAGCAGTAACGCGGCCAGGTCCGCGCCCGGCCGGTCCGGGTTCTCCGCCCGGCGCAGCAGCCGGCGGGCATGGTCCGCCGAGTCGTCGGACGCGTACGCGTGACCGGGCTCGGGGACGGGGGAGAGCTGCACCAGCACCGGCAGCTCGAAGTCGGGCGTGTCCGGCGGCAGCGGAAGCCGGGCCGTGGCGGTGCGCAGCTCCTCCTGGTCCACGTACACCTCGTGCTCGACGTGGCCGCCGGGCGCCGTGTTGTGCACGAGCTCCCACAGGGTGACCGCCGAGCCGTCCGCGAGCAGCCATGTGTGCCGGTACGTCTCCCGGTGCAGACCCGCGCTGTGGTGCGCCGAGTGCAGCGAACTGTCGTGCGCCAGCGCGCTGTCGAGGCCCCCGATCGTCTCGTCGGGCAGCTCGAAGGAGTTCAGGGCACGGCCGAGGAGCCGCGCGAGGTGCTCCTCGGGAGACTCGGGCGACTCGGCTGGCTCGTACGCCGTCGTCTCGTACGGAACGCTCAAGGTTTCTCCCGGCGTTGCTGCATGTCACCTTGTGGGTGCATACCGTAGCCCCTCACTCGGACATCGTCTCTGCGAACCGGGAAACGCACAACGGGAAAACGGACGGGCCGCGCGGAAGATTCCCGCGCGGCCTGAGCCATTGTCATATGCCCCTGACGAGACGGCAGGTGGCAGGGGTTGTCGCCCGGCCGGTCGCCCGGCACCCGTGGCGGTCAGCCGGAGCTTGCGGCGGTCAGCCGGAGCTTGTGGCGGTCCACTCGGTCCACGGCATGTTCCAGCCGTTGAGGCCGTTGTCCGGCGCGACCGTGGTGTCGGGGGAGTTCTTGACGATCACGACGTCGCCGATCAGCGAGTTGTCGAAGAACCACTTGGCGATCGTGTCGCCCTGGGCGCCCTGCACATCCTCCATGCCGACGCAGCCGTGGCTGGTGCCCTCACGGCCGAAGGGCGGATTGCCCCGGTTGTACCAGTAGTTGCCGTGGATGAAGGTCCCCGAGGTCGTCAGCCGCATCGCGTGCGGCACGTCCGGGATGTCGTACTCGCCGCCGAGGCCGACGGTCTGGCTGTTCATGCGCGTCTGCGTGAACTTCTCCGAGATCACCATCTGCCCGTTGTACGTGGTGTGCTGCGGGCTGCCGGTCGAGACCGGAATCGTCCTGACGGTCCTGCCGTCCCGCACGACCGTCATCATCTGGGTCTTCGCGTCGACCGTGGAGACCTGGGAGCGGCCGATGGTGAACGTGACGGTCTTCTCCTGCACGCCGCGGACGCCGTTCGCGCCCTCCACACCGTCCAGGTCGATCTTCATCGTGACCTTGGATCCGGCCTTCCAGTAGTCCTCGGGCCGGAAGTCCAGACGCTGTGCGCCGAACCAGTGCCCCACCACCTTCTGGCCGCTGCTGGACGTCACCGTGATGTGCGACTGCACGGCGTTCCTGTCGGTGATCGCCTTGTCGAACGTGAAGGACACCGGCATGCCGACACCGACCGTCGTGCCGTTGTCGGGGGTGTACGTGCCGATGAAGCTGCCCGCCGGAGTGACCGTGGTGAAGATGGAGTTGGCGGCGGCGACCCGGCCCGCGGCGTCCTTCGCGGTGGCCGAGATCTGGTACTTCGTCCCGCGGTCCAACTGCTCCTTCGGCTTCCAGGCCGTCCCGTCCGCGGAGATCTCACCCGGCACGACCGTCCCGGTCCCCGCCACCGTCATCTTCACCTCGGTCAGCTTCCCGCCGCCGACCTTCACCCCGGTGGTGTTGATCGACGCGCCGGTCGAACCGTCCTTCGCGGAAATGGTGATCCTGGCGGTGGACACCTTGGCGGACTGCTGGGAGTCCTTGCCGCCCTTGTCGTTGTCGGCCTTGGCGCTGCCGCCGCAGGCGGTGAGGGTCAGGGCGCCGACCACCAGGGCGGCACAGGCCCCCAGTGCGCGCCGCGCTCGCATGTCCGGCGTTGTCACAAGTTTCTCCAGGTCGTCGGGTGGGCGTTCGGTTGCGTGATCCGCTCGAATACGTGGAGAGAGAGCGAACGCCGCGCGGAAAGGTTCCCGTCCGCCACGCCGCACGCCCTTGCGTGACAGAACCGGGACAATCGCCTGCCGTCCAGGGGCCGTTCGCCCCTCGCCCCCTGCTGTCGCAGCGCCCCTACGGCGTCCCTGGCGGGCCGTACAACTCCTCGTACGACGGCCACGCCCCGCCCGGCCCGTCCACCGGCTCGGCGGCGCGCACCGCCCGTACGATCGCGCGGGTCACGAGGTCCGCGCCCGCCGCCAGCACCTCGTTGAGCGCCAGCGGGTCCCCGGAGGCGAGCGGACGGGCGCCCGTCGCCAGCGCGAACACGGTGTCCCCGTCGTGCAGCAGGTGCGCCGGCCGCACGGCACGCGCCAGACCGTCGTGCGCGACGCCCGCGAGCTTCTGCGCCTGCGCCTTGGTCAGGTCGGCGTCGGTCGCCACCACGGCGAGGGTCGTGTTCAACGGCGGGCGCGGGACCTGCGCGGCGGTCTCGGCGAGCCGTCTCCGCGCCGCCTCGTGCACCTCCCGCGCCGGACGGTCCACCCGGCCCCGGGCCAACTCCCCGTACAGCGCGCCCGTCTCCGGGTCCACCGGCGAGCCCACCGCGTTGCACACCACCAGGGCGCCCACCGTGATCCCCGACTCCAGCACGGTGCCGGCGGTGCCGACGCCGCCCTTGAGCGGTCCGACCGTCGCGCCGGTGCCGGCGCCCACGCACCCCTGTGCCACCGGCGCTCCCGGCTCGCTCGCGGCGGCCGCCTCGACCGCGGCCCGGCCCATGGCCGCGTCCGGACGGGCCCGGAAGTCGCCGCCGCGGCCCAGGTCGAAGACGCAGGCGGCGGGCACGACCGGCACCACGTGTGACGGATCGGGGCCCACCCGGACCCCGCGGCCGTGCTCCTCCAGCCAGGCCATGACACCGGACGCCGCGTCGAGCCCGTAGGCGCTGCCCCCGGTCAGGACGACCGCCTCGACCTTCTGCACCAGGTTGCGCGGATCGAGCGCGTCGGTCTCCTTCGTGCCGGGCCCGCCCCCGCGCACGTCCACCGCCGCCACCGCGCCGCCCTCCGGGGCGAGGACGACCGTGGTACCGGTCAGCCAACCGCCCCCGACCCGTGTGGCGTGGCCCACGCGCAGACCGGCGACATCTGTCAGAGCGTCACGTGTCATGGACCCATGATCCTTCGCGGTACCCCGGTCGTGAGCCCGTGCCGGAGAATCCACGCGGTCGGTTTCACCCTCGTCGCTCCCGCGGAGAGCGGCCCCTCCCGAGACCGCGACGCCGCGCCCGGCGCCGCGGACGTACGCTGGGGTCATGAGCACCACCCCGACGTCCACCCCCGGCCGCGAACCGCGGGACTCGAAGCCCGAGCCCAAGGACGCCCTGGTCTTCGACGACCCGCTGAGCGCGCAGTCGTCGGACGACACGGACCTGGGGTGGGGCGAGCGGCCCCGCCCGACCGGCGACAGCGCCGCCGATCTGGCGCGGTTCCTGGACGAGAAGCCGCCGCACCATCTGTGACACACCGCCTGTGACGCAGCACTTGTGACGCAGGACGTGTGAGCAGGACTTGCGACACAGCACTTGTGACACAGCACTTGTGACCGGGTACCTGTGAGAGTCGTCACAGAGCCTGTTGCAGGTCCGGTCCTGCGTTCCGCGGTGCGTCTCCGCGTGGGTCAGGCCTCGGTCCGGTTCGGGCTGCGCTGCGCGACGAGGGCGTCGCGGATCTCCTCCAGCACCTCCAGTTCGGTGACCTGGGGCACGTCCTCGCTGCCGTGCTTCGCCCTGCGGCGGGCCTCCTGCCGGGCCAGGAACCTGGACATGGGCAGGACCATCAGGAAGTAGACGACGGCTGCGGTGATCACGAAGTTGAGCGTGGCGCCGAGGACCGAGCCCCAGAGTATGCGGATGCCCGTCGCGTTGGCGCCGGTGCCCGTGCAGGGTTCCTTGATGCAGGAGCTGTAGCCGTCCAGGCTCTTGGTGCCGAGCGCCCCCACGACCGGGCTGATGACCCCCTTCACCACGGCGTTCACGATGTTGGTGAAGGCGGCGCCGATGACTACCGCGACCGCCAGGTCGACGACGTTTCCACGCATCAGGAAGGCCTTGAAGCCCTGCAGGACGCCCGGCATCTTGATCTCGCTCACCGCTGGAACCCTTCTCGACTGCACACACTGCGGAACGAACAGCTCCGCAACCTACGGCAGGGCGTACCACGGCTGTCCAGCCGCATGCCGTGAGGAAGGGGGCCGTGGCGGCCGCGGCCGGGCTCAGCACAGCGTCACCGCCAGCCGCGAGGTGGTTCCTGCGCCGGCGAGGCGCGCGGCCGTGGGGCGCGGCACGGAGAGCACCAGCAGCGCGCCGTTCTCCGTCGGCTCGACGTCGGGCACCCGCGTCACCCGGGCCCCGGCCGCGACGACCCTGGCCTGGCCGCCGCCGTCGGCCGCGATCACGTCGACGCGGTCGCCGGGCTTCAGCAGTCGCACGGTCGCCGCGTCCGCGATCCGCACGGGGGCCGTCACCGTCTCCACCGGGTGCGGCTCCCGTACGGCCGCGGCGGTCGGGCGGGTGTCGGCGTCCGGATGCCCGCGGGCGCCCTCGGAGTCACCGGGCCCGGCCGCCACGAGCGCGGCGGCGGTGACGGCCAGTCCCGCGGCCACGGCCCGCCTGCGGCACCGCAGCATCCGCCGTAACCGCTGCCGTCCTCCCCGCACCCGTACGGGAGCGAAGTGGGGCACGGCACAGGTGGGAGGCGTGTCGGAACGCGGGGAGAGGCCGGCGGGCGGAAGCGTCCGCGCCGGAGCCGCCGCGCAGGGCCGAGGAGCGGAAGGGGAGAAGCGGGGCATGCTGGTCACCACCTGCGTCGTGGGATCGGGTCGCGATCCACGATGACGCTTCACGGCGGAGGCTGCGGACGCCTGTGGGTCACCTCGCGGTTGTGGAAAACTCCATCACCCGAACGGGACGTTCCGCACGGCCGACCCCAACACCGGTCCGGCCCCGCCCCCGCCATGCTGGGCCCCGCCCCCGCCATGTCGGGCCCTGCCCCCGCCATGCTGGGCCCTGCCCCTGCCATGTCGGGCCCTGCCCCTGCCATGTCGGGCCGGCCCCGCAGGCCGGACCCGCCCCGCAGGCCGGACCCGCCCCGCCATGTGCCGCCGCTATGGCCTGCCCCGCCCCGTCACGGCAGTTCGAACCCCGGGTTCATCCCGCCGAGCGCGTTCGCGCACAGGCAGTCCCGCTCCTCGGTGGCGGGCAGCGCGGCGACCGCGTCGAACAGCACGCCGCGCAAGCGGTCCACGTTCGCCGCGAACACCTTCAGCACCTCGTCGTGCGAGACGCCCTCCCCCGTCTCCGCCCCGGCGTCCAGATCCGTGACCAGGGTCAACGAGGTGTAGCAGAGTTCCAGTTCACGGGCGAGCGCGGCCTCGGGATGGCCGGTCATGCCCACCACGGACCAGCCCTGCGCCCGGTGCCACAACGATTCCGCCCGGGTGGAGAACCGCGGCCCCTCCACCACGACCAGCGTGCCGCCGTCCACGGGCTCCCAGTCCCGCCCCCGCGCGGCCTTCAGCGCGACCGCCCGTCCGGCCGGGCAGTAGGGGTCGGCGAGGGACACGTGCACCACGTTCGGCACGGTGCCGTCGGGCAGCGGCAGCCCGTCGAAGTACGTCTGCGCCCTGCTCTTCGTGCGGTCCACGAACTGGTCGGGGACCAGCAGCGTGCCCGGCCCGTACTCCGGGCGCAGCCCGCCCACCGCGCACGGGCCGAGGACCTGTCGGACCCCGACGGAGCGCAGCGCCCACAGGTTGGCGCGGTAGTTGATCCGATGCGGTGGCAGATGGTGGCCACGTCCGTGGCGGGGGAGGAACGCCACCCGCCGGCCGGCGATCTCGCCGAAGAAGAGGGAGTCGCTGGGGGCTCCGTAAGGGGTGTCGACCCGGACCTCGGTCACCTGGTCGAGGAAGGAGTAGAAGCCAGAGCCGCCGATGACACCGATCTCCGCGTTGGTCATGACCAGCACAGTAGTCGCCCGGACGGGCGTGCGAGCAGCCTGAAGGAAACTCCGCGGCCCCGCACTCGACTCCCCGGAACCCGAAGACCCCGCCGTCACCCTCCGGAGACTCGAAGCCCCCGTCCTAGAAACGCCGGGAAGCCCGAAGACCCCGTCCTCGAAGCGCCGGGAAGCCCGAAGCCCCCGCCGTCGCCCTCCGGAGACTCGAAGGCCCCGCTCCCCAGGCGCCGGAAACCCCGAAGACCCCGCCGTCCTGCGACGGCGGGGTCCCGCGGCACGGACCTATGCGGCGGAGGAGGAGGTGCTCGACGACGAGGACGACGCCGAGGAGGACGAGGACGACGCCGAGCCGGAGTCGGACGACGAGCCGGAACTCGACGACTTCGACGACGCGGGGCTGCTGCTCGAGGACGAGCCGCGGCTGTCGTTGCGGTAGAAGCCGGAGCCCTTGAAGACGATGCCGACCGCGGAGAACACCTTCTTCAGGCGCCCGCCGCAGTTGGGGCACTCGGTCAGGGCGTCGTCGGTGAACTTCTGCACCGCCTCGAGGCCCTCGCCGCACTCGGTGCACTGGTACTGGTAGGTCGGCACTTGTCTTCCTCCTGGCACTCTCACTCAATGAGTGCTAACGACGATCCATAGTGACCTATTCCGCGGGATCAGTCCACCGTCACCGGTGCGCGGTGACCGACGCCACGTGCCACGGTACGGCCGTGGGGCCGCGTGACCAGCCGCGACCGCAAGGACAGCAGGGTCAGCAGCGCCAGCACCGTACCGGCCATCGGGACGAGGAAGCCGGCGCCGGTCCACAGCCGGTCCTCGAGCTGCCCGGCGACCGTGACCGCCGCCGCCTGGCCGAGCGCGACCGCGCCGGTCAGCCAGGTGAACGCCTCGGTGCGGGCGCCGTCCGGGACCAGGGACTCGACCAGGGTGTAGCCGGTGATCAGGGAGGGCGCGATGCACATGCCCACCAGGAGGCCGAGCGCGGCCAGCAGGCCCACGGAGTGCGCGGTCCACAGGGCGGAGGCCGCCAGGGCGAGGGCCGTGTAGCCGATGACCAGGCGGCGCCGCGGGGCGGCCTTCCAGGCGATCGCGCCGCACACGATGCCGGAGAGCATGTTGCCGGCGGCGAAGACGCCGTACAGGACGCCGTTCAGACCGGGCTCGCCGATCGACTGGCTGAACGCGGAGAGCGAGACCTGCATGCCGCCGAAGACGGAACCGATGCCCAGGAAGGTCACGATCAGGACCCGCACCCCGGGGACGTGCAGGGCGGACACGTGCTCCACGCGCGCGTGCGTCACGGCGGCGACGGCGGGCTGCGTACGCTTCTGCGCCGCGAACAGCACACCGCCCACCAGCGTCAGGGCCGCCTCCGTGAGCAGGCCCGCGGCCGGGGCGACGGCCGTGCACAGGGCCGTCGCCAGCAGCGGGCCGAGCACGAAGGTCAGCTCGTCGGTGACGGACTCGAAGGCCGCCGCCGTGGACATCAGGGGCGAGTCCTTCAGCTTCACGCCCCAGCGGGCGCGCACCATGGGGCCGATCTGCGGCACCGAGGCGCCGGTCGGGACGGCCGCCGCGAACAGGGCCCACAGCGGGGCGTGGGCCAGCGCCAGTGCGGTCAGCGAGGCGCCGGCCAGGGCGTGCGCCAGGACGCCGGGCAGAAGCACCGCCCGCTGGCCGTGGCGGTCGGCGAGACGGCCGCTGTACGGGGCGAACAGGGCCATGGACACGCCGGTGACCGCTGCGACGGCGCCCGCGGCCCCGTAGGAGCCGGTGGTGTGCCGTACCAGCAGCACGATGGAGAGGGTGAGCATCGCGAACGGCTGACGCGCCGCGAAGCCGGGGAGAAGGAACGTCCAGGCGCCACGGGTGCGCAAGAGCTGTCCGTAGCCCGGACGGGACGCCTTCGAGGTGACCGTGGATGCCACGGCCCGTGCCTTTCCGCTGCCTGGTAGCGCGGGTGCGCGCCGAGAGCTGTCCTCTTGCGCGGACTGCGGTAGATACCGGCCCCTACGAAGGGAAGGGCGCCCGGCCGCCATACGGTCGCGCCAGCTCTGCGTCAGGCAGAGTTGGTTCGATCAGGGTGCGCCTGGATTGTACAGGGGCATCGGCCGGTAGGCCTGTGAAACAGAGCACCGTCCGGTCGCCGACCTGGGATTCCCGGCGGTGTGAACGGTACGAAACGCCCTGTTCACCAAGGTGGGCTCAACGCCCCGGCGCGCCGTTCCCGGTCGTGCCCAGCCAGCCCGCCAGCTTGCCGCCCTGGCCGACGGCGCGCAGACGCCTCTCCGCCGCGTCGCGGACCTGGTCCGTGGCGACCACGAGCAGTTCGTCCCCGCGCCGCAGCACCGTCGACGGCAGCGGAACGAACGATTTTCCTTCCCGGACGACCAGGGTGACCGCGGCCCCGGCCGGCAGCCGCAGCTCGCTGATCTCGACGCCGTGCATCCGCGACCCCTCGGGGATCGCGACGGACAGCAGGTGTCCGCGCAGCCGCTCCAGGGGCGCGGACTCGATGCCGAGGTCCGCGGCCTCGGGCCCCTCGCCCAGGCGCAGCGTGCGGGCCAGCCAGGGCAGGGTCGGCCCCTGGATGAGGGTGTAGACGACGACGAGCACGAAGACGATGTTGAAGATCCGGCGGCTGCCGGTGACGCCGTTCACCATGGGGATCGTCGCCAGGATGATGGGCACCGCACCGCGCAGCCCGGCCCACGACATCAGCGTCTGCTCCTGCCACGGGAGCCGGAAGGGCACAAGGCTCATCACGACGCTGAGCGGACGCGCCACCATCGTCAGCACCATGCCGATGACCAGGGCGGGCAGCACGTCGTCGACCAGTTCGTGCGGGGTCACCAGCAGACCGAGCAGGACGAACATGCCGATCTGGGCGATCCAGCCGAGCCCTTCGGCGAAGCCCCGGGTCGCGGGCCAGTGCGGCAGCTTGGCGTTGCCGAGCATCATCGAGGCGAGGTACACCGCGAGGAAGCCGCTGCCGTGGGCCAGCGCGCCGCCCGCGTACGCCATGACCGCGATGGCCATGACCGCGATCGGGTAGAGGCCGGAGGCGGGCAGCGCCACGTGCCTGAGGCCCCAGGACCCGAGCCAGCCCACCGCCAGGCCGATGGCGGCGCCGATGGCAAGTTCCAGAAGTATGGTGCCGAGCAGTGTGTACCAGTGCTCGACCGGTCCGGCCGCGGAGAACGCGACGACGAGGATGACGACGGGGGCGTCGTTGAACCCGGACTCGGCCTCCAGGACGCCCGTGACGCGCGCGGGGAGGGGCACCTTCCGCAGCACCGAGAAGACCGCCGCCGCGTCGGTCGACGACACCACCGCTCCGATGATGAGCGCCTGCCGCCACTCCAGACCGCTCAGGTAGTGCGCGCCCGCGGCCGTGACACCGACGCTCACCGCGACGCCGAGGAGCGCCAGTGCGGACGCCGCCGGGAGGGCCGGCTTGATCTGCTTCCATTTCGTGCCGAGTCCGCCCTCGGCCAGGATCACGACCAGTGCCGCGTATCCCATGACCTGGGTCAGCTCGGCGTTGTTGAAGTGGATGCCGACCCCGTCCTGGCCCATGGCGATGCCGATGCCCAGGTAGACGAGCAGGCTGGGCAGGCCGCTGCGCGACGAGATCCGTACCGCTGCCACCGCGACGAGCAGAACGAGCGAGCAGAGGAGCAGGAGCTGGTTGAGGTGGTGGACAGTCAGCGGCCGTTCCCTTCTCGCCAATCCGTGGGCCGCGGTGCGACGCCACGATCCGAGCACGCGAAGCCCGGTGCTGGGGCGGACTTCACTCCGACTACTTCATTAGCTTACCTAACTCTTGACGCTTTCTTGACGCTTGCGGTCGCATGATCGAACTGTCGTCCGGGCCTGTTCCCGACTCCGCGTCAAGGCGGAGCGGGCCCTGCGCCTATGGTTGCTCCAGCGCTCAGTAGAAAGCACAGCCCGCCCTGCCGCTCGTGTTAGGACAGCAAGGACAGCGATGCCCCCCAACACCACCGCCTCTTCCGGCCAGAAGCCCGGCAAGTCCGGCAGGAAGAAGGGGCACAGAGCCCGACTGATCGTGATCCTCCTGGTTGTGGCCCTTGTGGGAAGTTTGGGATACGGCGGCTACTGGTCCGTCAGCACCGTGCGCGCCTCCTTCCCGCAGACCAAGGGCACGATCACGCTCGAGGGCCTGTCGGGCCCCGTCGACGTCAAGCGCGACGGCTACGGGATCCCGCAGATCTACGCGTCGTCCGCCGAGGACCTGTTCCTGGCGCAGGGGTACGTCCAGGCGCAGGACCGGTTCTACGAGATGGACGTGCGCCGCCACATGACGTCCGGGCGACTGTCCGAGATGTTCGGCAAGAGCCAGGTCACGAACGACGAGTTCCTGCGCACCCTGGGCTGGGACCGGGTCGCACAGAAGGAGTACGACACCAAGCTGTCGGCCTCCACGAAGAAGTACCTCCAGGCGTACGCCAAGGGGGTCAACGCCTATCTGAAGGGCAAGGACGGCAAGGACATCTCCCTGGAGTACGCGGCCCTGGGACTGACCAACGACTACAAGCCCGCGCCGTGGACCCCCGTCGACTCGGTCTCCTGGCTCAAGGCGATGGCCTGGGACCTGCGCGGCAACATGCAGGACGAGATCGACCGCGCCCTGATGACCAGCCGCCTGGGCCCCAAGCAGATCGCGGACCTGTATCCGGAGTACCCGTACGGCCGTAACAAGCCGATCGTCCAGGAGGGCGAGTACAACGCCCTCACGAAGGCGTTCGAGCAGGGCGCCTCGACGGGCACCACGGGCACCACGGGGACGACGGGTGCCACGGGCACGACCGGTACCACGGGTGCCGCGGGTACCACGGGTACGGCGGGTACGCGGTCGACGACCGGGACGTCGGCCTCCTCGGCCTCCTCGTCCCTGCGGAGCCAGCTCGCGGGCCTGACGCACGTGCTGGCGGACGTCCCGACGGCCGTCGGCGTGAACGGCCACGGCATCGGCTCCAACTCCTGGGTCGTCGCCGGGAGCCACACCATCACCGGCAAGCCGCTGCTGGCCAACGACCCGCACCTGTCGGCCTCGCTGCCGTCGGTCTGGTACCAGATGGGCCTGCACTGCACGACCGTCTCCAGCGCCTGCCCGTACGACGTCACCGGCTACACCTTCGCGGGCATGCCCGGCGTGATAATCGGCCACAACCAGAACATCGCCTGGGGCATGACCAACTCCGGCGTCGACGTCACCGACCTCTACCTGGAGAAGCTCTCCGGCAACGGCTACCTGCGCGACGGCAAGGTGGTGCCGTTCACCAGCCGCACCGAGACGATCAAGGTGGCGGGCGGCGCCCCGAAGAAGATCGTCGTACGCGAGGCGGCGAACGGCATGCCCCTGCTGTCCGACCGCGACGACGAACTCGTCCAGGTCGGCAAGAAGGCCACCGTCGACACCGCCGCCCCCGACCGCGCCGACGGCTACGGCGTCGCGCTGCGCTGGACCGCGCTGGATCCCGGCAACACCATGGACGCGGTCTTCGAGATCGACAGGGCGTCGAACTGGAGCGAGTTCCGCCAGGCGGCCCGCTCCTTCGACGTGCCCTCGCAGAACCTGATCTACGCCGACACCCAGGACCACATCGGCTACCAGCTGCCGGGCAAGATCCCCACGCGCGCGCAGGGCGACGACGGCTCGATCCCGGCGCCCGGCTGGAACTCGAAGTACGACTGGACCGGATACATCCCGCAGTCCGCGCTGCCCTACGAGTTCGACCCCAAGCGCGGGTACATCGTGACCGCCAACCAGGCCGTGATCGACAAGGACAAGTACCCCTACACGCTCACCACGGACTGGGGCTACGGCACGCGCAGCCAGCGGATCACCGACCTGATCGAGTCGAAGATCAAGGGCGGCGGCAAGATCTCGACCGACGACATGCGGCAGATGCAGCTCGACAACAGCAGCGAGATCGCCAAGCTGCTGGTGCCCAAGCTGCTCAAGATCGACGTCCCGGACAAGCACGTCCGCGCCGCGCAGAAGCTGCTGGAGGGCTGGGACTACACGCAGGACTCGGACTCGGCGGCGGCCGCGTACTTCAACTCCGTCTGGCGCAACATCCTCAAGCTCGCCTTCGGCAACAAGCTGCCCAAGGAGCTGCGGGTCAAGGGCCAGTGCCTGTGGGTGGAGCCCGCCGACTCCACCGGGCCGGCCGACGAGGACCGGAAGGTGCGCGAGTGCGGCCAGCGCGATGCGGACCAGGCGCAGCCGGACGGCGGCGACCGCTGGTTCGAGGTGGTGCGCAACATCATCGACGACCAGAAGAACGACTGGTGGCAGACGCCCGCGACGCGCACCGACCCGGCCGCGACGACCCGTGACGAGCTGTTCGCGCGTGCGATGAAGGACGCCACCTGGGAGCTGACCGCCAAGCTCGGCAAGGACATGGACACCTGGAGCTGGGGCCGACTGCACCGCCTGTTCCTGAAGAACCAGACGCTGGGCACCGACGGCCCGGGCATCCTGCAGTACATGCTCAACCGCGGCCCCTGGCAGCTCGACGGCGGCGAGGCGACCGTGAACGCCACCGGCTGGAACGCGGCGGGCGGCTACAACGCCCTGTGGGTGCCGTCGATGCGGATGGTGGTCAACCTGGACGACCTCGACAAGTCCAAGTGGATCAACCTCAGCGGCGCCTCGGGCCACGCCTACAACGCCCACTACACCGACCAGACGGAGAAGTGGGTCAAGGGCGAGCTGCTGCCGTGGAACTTCTCGAAGAACGCGGTGGACAAGAGCACGACCGACACGCTGGTGCTCAAGCCCTGACGGGCACCGCACATGTGACAGCGGGCCCCCCCGCGCGCGTGGGGGGGCGCTTCCCCCCGTTCCCCTTCGCCCTTTTCGCTCTTCCACGGGGTCTTCCCCCTTCCTTCGCTCGTTCTCGGGTTTTTCCTTGGCGGGGGGGGA
>NZ_JBVHTR010000002.1:220998-443958 GCF_055565775.1 Streptomyces sp. NPDC028331
CCCATCGCCACCTTTCCCCCCCCCCCCTCCCACCACCCCCCCCCCACACCACCCCCCCCCCCCCCCCTCCCCCCCCCCCCCCCCCCCCCCCCCCCCCCCCCCCCCCCCCCCCCCCCCCCCCCCCCCCCCCCCGCTTCCACATGTCCCCCTGCGCCTTCTGCGCTCTCACATGGGCTCTCACCCGTGCCTTCGCTCGTCCGCGGCTCTCTCATGGCCGGCGGGGGAAGCGGTGGACGCCCGAGGGGGTCACCACGGCGTGCACCGGGCGGTCGTGCGCCTCCTCGGGGACGCGCTCGACGACCTCCCGGTCGTACAGCAGCACCACCAGGGCGGGATCGGCCCCCGCACGCTCCAGGCGGGCCAGCACACGGTCGTAGGAGCCGCCACCGCGCCCGAGGCGCATGCCGCGGGCGTCGACGGCGAGCCCGGGCAGCAGGACCGCGTCGGCCTCCCGGACGGCCTCCGGACCCAGGCGTCCGCCCGCCGGTTCCAGCAGGGCCATCCGCCCGCCGTGCCGCACGCTCACCAGGGATTCCGGCCCGGCGTACGTCCCCCAGTCGAGGTCGTTGTCCGGCAGGAGCACCGGGAGCAGCACCCGCACCCCCCGCGTGCGCAGCGCGTCCAGGAGCGCGAGCGTTCCGGGTTCGCTCCCCACGGAGACGTACGCGGCCACCGTGCGCGCGTGCGCCAACTCGGGCAGCTCCAGTGCCCGCCCGGCCAGCGCGGCCGCGGCTTCCCGCACGTCACCGGCGGTCAATCCGTTCCTCACCGCGAGGAGATCCCGCCGCAACTTTCGCTTGCCAGAATCCGTCTGGCGTTCCATGGGACCCACAGGTCAGTGGCCTCCTCGTTCACAATGCGCTCATATGAGAGCGGATTAAGCGGAGCCACAGTTACCGCACATACCCACCGGATATCGTTGCGGACATGACTCAGTCGCACCCCAGGATCACCAAGGCTGTCATTCCCGCTGCCGGCCTCGGCACCCGGTTCCTGCCGGCCACGAAGGCCACGCCCAAGGAGATGCTGCCGGTCGTCGACAAGCCCGCGATCCAGTACGTGGTCGAGGAGGCCGTGTCCGCGGGGCTCGACGACGTACTGATGGTCACCGGTCGCAACAAGCGCCCGCTCGAGGACCACTTCGACCGCAACTACGAGCTCGAGTCGGCCCTGGAGAAGAAGGGCGACGCCGAGCGGCTCGCCAAGGTCCGGGAGTCCAGCGACCTCGCCACCATGCACTACGTCCGCCAGGGCGACCCCAAGGGCCTCGGCCACGCCGTCCTGTGCGCCGCCCCGCACGTCGGCCGCGAGCCCTTCGCCGTCCTCCTCGGCGACGACCTGATCGACCCGCGCGACCCGCTGCTCAAGCGCATGATCGAGGTCCAGGAGCAGCACGGCGGCAGTGTCATCGCGCTGATGGAGGTCGCGCCCGAGCAGATCCACCTCTACGGCTGCGCGGCCGTGGAGACCACCGAGGACAGCGACGTCGTCCAGGTGACCGGCCTGGTCGAGAAGCCGGACCCGACGGACGCCCCGTCGAACTACGCCGTCATCGGCCGCTACGTCCTCGACCCGCGCATCTTCGACATCCTGCGCAAGACCGAGCCCGGCCGCGGCAACGAGATCCAGCTCACCGACGCCCTCCAGCAGCTCGCGGCGGACGAGAAGGTCGGCGGCCCGGTGCACGGCGTGGTCTTCAAGGGCCGCCGCTATGACACCGGCGACCGTGGCGACTATCTGCGTGCCATTGTCAGACTCGCATGCGAACGTGAAGACCTGGGCCCGGGCTTCCGGACCTGGCTTCGCAGCTTCGTAGCCGAGGAGATGTAGCGATTTGAGCGCCGCCGCGACCCGCACCACCGGCCGGGACCGCCTGTGGTCGGTGGACGAACACCTGGAGGACATCCTCGCCACCGTCCGCCCCCTGGAGCCGATCGAGCTGAACCTGCTCGACGCCCAGGCCTGCGTCCTGGTCGACGACGTCACGGTGCCCCTGTCCCTGCCGCCGTTCGACAACAGCTCGATGGACGGGTACGCGGTGCGGGTCACGGACGTCGCGGGCGCGAGCGAGGAGTTCCCGGCCGTCCTCACGGTGATCGGCGACGTCGCGGCGGGCGCCGCCGACCTGCTGCACGTAGGGCCCGGCCAGGCCGCGCGCATCATGACCGGCGCCCCGCTGCCGCCGGGCGCCGAGGCCGTCGTCCCCGTGGAGTGGACCGACGGCGGGCTGGGCGGCGGCCCCGTCTCCGGGATGCGCGCCCGCAGCCTCGGCCCCGAGGGAGCCACCGGGCAGGTGCGGGTCCACCGCGCGGCCGAGGCACGCGCGCACGTGCGCGCGAAGGGCAGCGACGTACAGGCCGGCGACCTCGCCCTCGCGGCCGGGACCGTCCTCGGGCCGCCGCAGATCGCGCTGCTCGCCGCGATCGGCCGCGGCACCGTACGCGTGCGCCCGCGCCCGCGCGTGGTCATCCTGTCCACCGGCAGCGAACTCGTCCAGCCCGGCGAGGAACTGGCGGCCGGCCAGATCTACGACTCCAACAGCTTCGCCCTCACCGCCGCCGCCCGGGACGCCGGCGCCATCGCCTACCGGGTCGGCGCCGTCGCGGACGACCCGGACACCCTGCGCTCCACCATCGAAGACCAGCTCGTCCGGGCCGACCTCATGGTCACCACCGGGGGAGTGAGCGTCGGGGCGTACGACGTGGTCAAGGAGGCGCTGTCCTCCGTGGGCGACGCGGACGAGGCGGGCGGCGGCGTCGAGTTCCGCAAGCTCGCGATGCAGCCCGGCAAGCCCCAGGGCTTCGGCTCGATCGGCCCCGAGCACACGCCGCTGCTGGCGCTGCCGGGCAACCCCGTGTCGTCGTACGTCTCCTTCGAGCTGTTCGTACGCCCGGCGATCCGCACCCTGATGGGCCTGACGGACGTGCACCGCCCCCGGACCCGAGCGGTCCTCGAGGCGGACAAGGCGCTGACGTCGCCCGCGGGCCGCCGGCAGTTCCTGCGCGGCACCTGCGCCCACGGCACGGTGACCCCGGTGGGCGGCGCGGGCTCCCACCTGATCGCGGCCCTCGCCCAGGCGGACGCCCTCATCGTGGTGCCCGAGGACGTCACATCGGTCGAGCCCGGCACGGAGGTCGAGGTGGTCCTGCTCGGCTGACGGCGTCCTCGCCCCTCCAGACGTCCGGTCCGTGGACCTGGGCCGGATGCCCGGGGCGACTTGGCGGTACCGTGTCGCGCACAGCAGGCCCGCGCGCCGGGCCCGGACCGGGAGTGCCGCAGCACATGAGTTCGCAGGACAGACTGACCCATATCGATGACGCGGGGGCGGCCCGCATGGTCGACGTCTCCGGTAAGGACGTCACCGAGCGCACCGCGCGCGCCAGCGGCCGTGTGCTGGTCTCGCCGCGCGTGATCGAACTGCTGCGCGGCGAGGGCGTCCCCAAGGGGGACGCGCTGGCCACCGCGCGCATCGCGGGCATCATGGGCGCCAAGCGCACCCCCGACCTCATCCCCCTGTGCCACCCGCTGGCGGTGTCGGGTGTGAAGCTGGACCTGTCGGTCGCGGACGACGCCGTGGAGATCACGGCCGTCGTGAAGACGACCGACCGCACGGGCGTCGAGATGGAGGCGCTCACCGCCGTCAGCGTCGCGGCGCTCACCGTGATCGACATGGTCAAGGCGGTCGACAAGGGGGCCGTGATCACGGACGTGCGTGTGGAGGAGAAGACGGGCGGGAAGTCGGGCGACTGGAGCCGGGCATGACGGCACCGGGCGGTCCGCCGGCCGGACGGGCCCTGTCGGCGCCGTACTCGGCCCTGGTGGTGACCGCGTCGAACCGCGCCGCCGCGGGCGTCTACGAGGACAAGGGCGGACCCCTGATCGCCGAGGCGCTTCGCCGCTTCGGCTTCGCGGTCGACGGCCCGAGGGTCGTCCCGGACGGCGATCCGGTGGAGAACGCGCTGCAAGAGGGCTCCCGCGCCGGCTACGACGTGATCGTGACGACCGGAGGCACCGGCATGTCGCCGACCGACCGCACACCCGAGGCGACCCGCGCGGTGATCGACTACGAGGTTCCGGGCATTCCCGAGGCCATCAGGGCGTTCGGAAGGGAGAAGGTCCCCACGGCGGCGCTCTCCCGCGGACTGGCCGGCGTCGCCGACGGGACGCTGATCGTCAATCTGCCGGGGTCCACCGGCGGGGTGAGGGACGGACTGGCCGTCCTGGAGCCCCTTTTGATCCATGCCGTCGACCAGATCCGCGGCGGGGACCACCTCCGGACCGACGCCGGCGGGTCCGCGGTCCGCGAGGACCGCTCCAGACCGAGTGGGGGTGCGAGCTGAACAGCCCATCCTGGCCCGTCGAGCTGGTGGACGGCGATGTCGTCCTCCGGCCGATACGGCTGCGCGACCAGCGGGCCTGGCGCGAGGTCAACCGGCGCAACCGGGAGTGGCTGCGGCCCTGGGAGGCGACCATTCCGCCGCCCGGACCCGGCGGTCCGACAGCGCACCGGCCGACCTACCGCCAGATGGTCCGGCATCTGCGCGGTGAGGCCAGGGCGGGCCGGATGCTGCCGTTCGTCATCGAGTACCAGGGCGGCCTGGTGGGGCAGTTGACGGTGGCCGGGATCACCTGGGGCTCCATGTGCTCGGGGCACGTCGGCTACTGGGTGGACGAGGCGGTCGCGGGCCGCGGGGTGATGCCGACGGCCGTGGCGCTCGTAGCCGACCACTGCTTCCGCACCGTCGGGCTGCACCGCATCGAGGTCTGCATTCGCCCCGAGAACGGTCCGAGCCGCCGGGTCGTGGAGAAACTCGGATTCCGCGAGGAAGGGCTCCGGCCGCGTTATCTGCACATCGACGGGGCCTGGCGGGACCATCTGGTCTTCGCGCTCACCGCGGAAGAGGTGCCCGAGGGGTTGCTGGCACGCTGGCACCGGGCACGCTCTCAGCAGGCCCACCGCGGAAAATAAAAAGTCTGTTCGAATTTGATCGGGATGCGATCGTCTCGTGTTCGTCTCGGGGCAATGAATTAGCGGCCCGGTCGGCCTGTTGATCGCATCGATCCCAAAAAAAGTTCGAAATATCAGCCAGATCGTGCGACACACCGGCCCAATTGGCAGATGGCCTCACGCAAACCCCTCTACCGTGTGAGACGTGAGCAGCAGCGGCCTCATCTACGCAGTCATTGTCGGGGCCTGGGCCGCCTACTTGGTGCCGATGTGGCTCCGTAGGCAGGACGAGCTGAACGAGTCTCGTCCGACGGAACGCTTCAGTACCGCCATCCGGCTGCTGTCCGGACGGGCGGGCATGGAGCGCCGATACGCCAGGGACCTGCGAGCGCGCTCCGCCGAAGAGGGGGAGCCCGGCGCGCAGCCGGACGGTGTCACCGGCTCGGTGGACGTCCGGGCCTTCGCCATGCCCCCGACCGAGCGGCAGCCTCGGGCGCGGGTGGAGCCGGAGGGCCAGGCCCGGCGGGAGCCGGGGGAGCGGGCCGAGCCGGAAGAGTCGCGGGCGGCCGAGCCGGGTGCCGGCGGACGTGGGCCCCGGGCGCGGAAGGTCTCCTCGGCGGAGGCCATGGCGCGCGCCCGGCGCTCGAAGGTGCTCGCACGCCGACGGCGTACGACCGTGGTGCTCTTCCTCGCCTTCACGCTCGGCGCGGTCGTGGCCGCGGTCGGAGGGCTCGCGTTCCTGTGGGCGCCGGGTGTGCCGGCCGTGCTGCTGAGCGCGTACATCGCGTATCTGCGGGCGCAGGAGCGGAAGCGGTTCACGTACACGATGGACCGGCGGCGGGCCGAGGCGGCGGCGCAGCGGCTGCGGGAGCGGCAGCCGAGGCGGCGGCCCCCGGCCGACCCTGCCGACGCGGACGAGCCGGAGGACGGCCACGAGCCGGAGCACGACCCCGGACTGTCCGAGCTGGCCGCCGACCGCCGCGCACTCGTGGAACAGACGGACCACGCCGAGTGGGTGGACCAGCAGCGGGAACGGCAGCGCAGGCCGGGGCACGGGGAGAGCTGGGACCCGGTGCCGGTGCCGCTGCCGACGTATGTGACCGCGCCGGTCGCTCCGCGGGCGACGCCGAGCGTCGATCTCGGGGCGCCGGACGCGTGGAGCTCGGCACGGTCGAGTACGGCGGAGGCGGTGCCCTCGGCGGGCGGCGCGGACCCGGAAGCGGGGGAGCGCCCGGAGACGGCGGACACGTCGGACGCGGATCCCTCCGGCCGGAGTGATGCCCGGCGGGCGGCCTCGGCTCGGCGGTCGCGGGAGCGGGGACGGACGCCGCTGTTCGACCAGTACGAGGAGGGCGAGCGGCCTCGGGCCGCGAACGAGTGAGCGAGCTCCGGGCGCGTGGTGCGGTTGCCCGGAGCTGTGCCGTGTTCGGGGGCGGGGCGCGCGGCCCGGCGCAGACGGAGTGCCTCCCCCAAGCTCTGCGAGCCGGGGCGTCCCTGGCGCCCACCCGTGCCGCCCCTGGGGGTTCCCCAGGCCGTCGAGGCACTCGGGGGAGGCGCAGCCGGCGTGGCTGCGGCGGCATGAATGCCCGCAGCTCGGGGGGGCTGGGGAACGGATTTCCTGAGCGGGCGATGGGGGTGCTAGAGTTTCACTCGTTGCAAGGGCCTGTGGCGCAGTCCGGTAGCGCACCTCGTTCGCATCGAGGGGGCCAGGGGTTCAAATCCCCTCAGGTCCACGCAGCATGGGGGCCCGCTCCCCGTAAGGGGGGGCGGGCCTCCTGCCATGCCGTCCTGCTTTCGCAAGCATGCGGCGCCAACTCCGCCCGCCCTCAGTGATGCTGGGAGGCGAGTGAGGTGGGCCGCCCGGCGCCTACAGCGGCTTCGCGAAGCACAGGCTCTCTTCGTGGAAGCGGTAGTAGCCGAACTTGGCGCACGGCTCGTAGCCGCTGGAGGTGTACAGGGCCACCGCCTCCGGCTGCTTCGTGCCCGTCTCCAGAACCATCCGGGTACGGCCGGCCGCGCGGGCGTCGTCCTCCAGGGCGGCGAGGATCCGGCGCGCCAGACCCCGGCCGCGCATCTCCTCCACGACGAACATCCGCTTGAGTTCCGCGTCCCCGTCCGCGTACCCCTCCTCGTTCTTCTCCTGGGAGCGCCAGCCGCCGGTGGCCACGGGACGGCCCTGTTCGTCGTACGCGATCAGGTAGAGGCCGGCCGGCGGCACGAACATCGCCGGATCCAGGTACGTGGCGTCGCCACCGTCGCCGTAGCGCACGTGGTACTCGGCCTGAACCAGGTCGTTGAGCCTGACGGCGTCGGGGTGGTCGAAGGAGGCACGGCGAATAATCACGCCGGAAAGCGTACAACTATGCGAATACCGTCGGGGGCCGTGTCGGGCTGCCGGTATCGTTCGCGGGTGCTCACTGTGACCTCCGTGAACGTCAACGGGATCCGTGCCGCCGCGAAGAAGGGCTTCGTGGAGTGGCTCGACGGTACCTCCGCCGATGTGCTGTGCCTCCAGGAGGTGCGTGCCGAGCCCGGGCAGATCCCCGAGGCCGCCGGGGCGCCCGACGGCTGGCACGTCGTCCACGCCCCCGCCGCCGCGAAGGGCCGCGCCGGGGTGGCGCTGTACACGCGGCGCGAGCCCGACCGGGTGCGGATCGGGTTCGGGTCGGCCGAGTTCGACGGCAGCGGGCGGTACGTCGAGGCCGATCTGCCCGGTGTCACCGTCGCCAGCCTGTACCTGCCCTCGGGCGAGGTCGGCACCGAACGGCAGGACGAGAAGGTCCGGTTCATGGCCGAGTTCCTCGGCCATCTCAAGGAGTCGCGGGAGCGGGCCGCCGCCGACGGGCGCGAGGTCGTCGTCTGCGGTGACTGGAACATCGCCCACCGCGAGGCCGACCTGAAGAACTGGCGCGGCAACCGGAAGAACTCCGGCTTCCTGCCCGAGGAACGGGAGTGGCTGGGGCGGGTCTTCGACCCCGAGGACGGCGGGTACGTCGACGTCGTGCGGTCGCTGCATCCCGATGCGGAGGGGCCGTACACGTGGTGGTCGTACCGCGGGCGCGCCTTCGACAACGACACCGGTTGGCGCATCGACTACCAGGTCACGACGCCGAATCTCGCCGCCAGGGCGGTCAAGGCGTATGTGGAGCGGGCGGCGACGCACACCGCGCGCTGGTCGGACCACGCCCCGGTGACGGTGGTCTACGACCTCTGATCGCCCCGCAGCCGCCGGTCCAGCGCCAGTGACAGTTCCGCCTCCGCCACGCTCTTCGCCAGGGGGCGCAGGCGCCGGGCGTCCTCCGGCGTGCGGTCGTGGGCGGTCATCAGGTCCGCGAAGACCTCCGCCAGCGCCTCCGCGTGCTCGCGGACGCGGCGGGCGGCGGCCAGGACGTCCGCCAGCGGGATGCCCTCGCGGACCAGGGCCGCCGAGACGTCCAGCAGTCGGCGGCTGACGTGCACGATCTCGCCGCCGTCCGTGCCGAGGTACCCCAGTTCGAGTGCGGCGGAGAGGTTCTCCGGTGTGGCCTGGTCGCCGAAGACGTCGGCCAGCGCCTCCGGGGTGAGCCGGACCGGGGTCTCCTCGGTGGGCGTGCCCAGGCCGAGCAACTCGCCGACGTTGCGGCCGTGGTCGAAGGCCTCCGCGAGCTCCGCGATGCCGCTGAGGGTGTGACCGCGTTCCAGCAGCGCGGAGATCGTGCGCAGCCGGGCCAGGTGGGTGTCGTCGTACCAGGCGATACGGCCCTCGCGGCGCGGCGGGTGGATCAGTTTGCGTTCGCGGTAGAAGCGCAGGGTGCGCACCGTGATGCCGGCCTTTCCGGCCAGCTCCTCCATGCGGTACTCGCGTCGCTCCCCGTTGCCTGCCACGCCCGCACCCTACGTCGTACCGTCGGTAACTTCCTTGTTCCGACCCCTACCCATCGGTACGCCGCTGCCCTACGCTCCCACTGCGCCAGTGATTACTGGCAGATTCATGCGGAGCGGCGGGAGGCTGCGGGATGGCCGAGCACGAGCATGTACGGGTGGCGGTGATCGGGACGGGGTTCGGCGGGCTCGGTGCCGCCGTGCGACTGCGCCGGGAGGGGATCACCGACTTCGTGGTCCTGGAACGGGCGGACGCGGTGGGCGGCACCTGGCGCGACAACACCTACCCGGGCTGCGCCTGCGACGTCCCCTCCCACCTCTACTCGTTCTCGTTCGCTCCCCACCCCGACTGGCCGCGCACCTTCTCCGGCCAGGAACACATCCGCGCGTACCTGGAGCATGTGGCGGACGTCTTCGGGCTGCGGCCGCACATCCGCTTCCACAGCGAGGTGAAGCTGATGACCTGGGACGCGCAGAAGCTGCGCTGGGACATCGAGACCAGCAGCGGGTCGCTCAGCGCTGACGTCGTCGTCTCCGCCACCGGCCCGCTCTCCGACCCGAAGATCCCGGACATCCCCGGCCTCGACTCCTTCCCCGGCGCGGTCTTCCACTCCGCCCGCTGGGACCACGGCCAGGACCTGCGCGGCAAGCGGGTCGCCATGGTCGGCACCGGGGCCTCCGCGATCCAGATCGTGCCGGCCATCCAGCCCGGCGTCGCGAAACTCGTCCTCTTCCAGCGCACCCCGCCGTGGGTGCTGCCCCGCGTCGACCGCGCCATCAGCGGGCCGGAGCGGGCACTGCACCGCGCGCTGCCCGCCACGGCGCGGCTGCGGCGCGGACTGCTGTGGGGCATACGGGAGTTGCAGATCCAGGCGTTCACCAAGCACCCGAACGAGCTGGGCCTGGTCGAGAAGCTGGCCAAGGCCAACATGGCCCGCGCCATCAAGGACCCGGCCCTGCGCGCCCGACTGACCCCCGACTACCGCATCGGCTGCAAGCGGATCCTGCTCTCCAGCGACTACTATCCGGCGCTCGCGCAGCCGAATGTGGACGTCGTCGCGAGCGGGCTCGCCGAGGTCCGCGGCCGGACGGTCGTCGCAGCGGACGGCACCGAGGCCGAGGTCGACGCCATTGTCTTCGGTACGGGGTTCCACGTGACGGACATGCCGATCGCCGAGCGGGTGGTCGGCGTCGACGGCAGGACGCTCGCGGAGACCTGGAAGGGCGGGATGCAGGCCCTGCGCGGGGCCTCGGCCACCGGGTTCCCCAACTGGATGACGATCATCGGCCCCAACACCGGGCTCGGGAACTCCTCGATGATCCTGGTGATCGAGTCCCAGTTGAACTACATGGCCGACTACCTGCGGCAGTTGCGCGTCCTCGGCGGCCGGGTCGCGCTCGACGCCCGCCCGAGCGCCGTCGCCGCCTGGAACCACAAGGTGCAGGAGCGCATGCGCCGCACGGTGTGGAGCACCGGCGGCTGCACGAGCTGGTACCTCGACGCGAACGGCCGCAACACCACCGTCTGGCCCGGTACGACGACGGAGTTCCGGGCGGCGACGCGGCGCGTGAACCTCGCGGAGTACGAGGTGCTGCGGGCGCCCGCCCGGCAGAGCACGCAGGCCGCGGAGCCCGTGGAGGCCGGCGCATGAGGCGCCCGGCACCGGTGGCCACCGGGCCCTACGCACCCCCGGCCCCGGACCGTGAGCTGACCGTCCTGTCCGCCGACGGCGCCAGGCTGCACGCCGAGGTGCACGGACCCGAAGGCGCGCCCCCGGTGGTCCTCGTGCACGGCTGGACCTGCTCGACCGCCTTCTGGGCCGCGCAGATCCGGGACCTAGCCGCCGACCACCGGGTGATCGCCTACGACCAGCGGGGACACGGGCGCAGCCCCGCGAGCCCCACCTGCTCCACCGAGGCGCTCGCCGACGATCTGGAAGCGGTGCTCGCCGCCACGCTCGAGCCGGGTGAGAGGGCCGTGGTCGTGGGGCACTCCATGGGCGGGATGACGGTGCTGGCCGCCGCGGCGCGCCCCCGCTTCCGGGCGCACACGGCGGCCGTCCTGTTGTGCAGTACGGGCAGTGCGCGCCTGGTGGCCGAGTCGCTGGTGGTGCCGATGCGCGCCGGGCGTCTGCGCACCCGGCTCACGGCGCGCATCCTGGGCTCGCGCGCCCCGCTCGGTCCGGTCACGCCGGTGGCCCGGCGCATCCTCAAGTACGCCACCCTGGGCGCCGCCGCGACGCCGGACATGGTGGAGGCGTGCGCGCGGGTGGTGCACGCCTGCCCACGCGCGGTGCGTCACGCCTGGTCGCGCGTGCTGGAAGGGCTCGATCTCGAGGACGCCGTACGGGAGTTGACCGTGCCGACGGCCGTCGTGGTGGGCACCGCCGACCGGCTCACCCCGCCGGTGCACGCGCGGGCGCTGGTCGCCGCGCTGCCGCACTGCGTGGGTGGCACGGAGCTGCCGGGGCTCGGCCACATGACCCCCGTGGAGGCACCGGACCTGGTCACCGGGAAGATCCGCGAACTCGTCGCCGCGTACGCGGCGCACACGCCGAACGAGCCGGTCAAGGAGGGCGCATGAGCAGGGTGAGCCTCAACGGGCAGGTCGCGGTCGTCACCGGTGCCGCGCGGGGTGTCGGCGAACTGCTGGCCCGGAAGCTGTCGGCCCGCGGGGCCACGGTCGCGCTGGTCGGCCTGGAGGCGGACGCCCTCAAGGGGGTCGCGGAGCAGTTGTACGGGGACGGCGGGCACTGGTACGCCGACGTCACCGACCACGAGGCGATGGCGCGGGTCGCGCGGGAGGTGCGGCAGCGGTTCGGGAAGGTCGACATCGTGGTCGCCAACGCCGGTGTGGCGAACGGGGGACCGTTCGCCGACTCCGACCCCGAGGCGTGGCGGCGGGTGATCGAGGTCAACCTGATCGGCTCGGCGGTGACGGCGCGCGCCTTCCTGCCGGCGCTGATCGAGAGCCGGGGCTACCTCCTCCAGATCGCCTCGCTCGCGGCGATCACGCCCGCGCCGATGATGACGGCGTACTGCGCGTCCAAGTCGGGTGTGGAGGCGTACGCGCACAGTCTGCGCGCCGAGGTCGCGCACCGGGGCGTGCGTGTCGGGATCGGCTATCTGTCCTGGACCGACACGGACATGGTGCGGGGCGCCGACCGGGACGAGGTGATGCGGGAGTTGCGGCAGCGGCTGCCGTGGCCGTCCAACAAGACGTATCCGCTGGGGCCCGCGGTGGACCGGCTCGTGGCCGGGATCGAGCGGCGGGCGGGTCATGTGTACGGGCAGGCGTGGCTGCGCGGGATGCAGGCCGTGCGCGGGTATCTGCCGGGCATCGTCGCGACCGTGGGGCAGCGGGAGATGCGGCGGTTCGAGCCGCGGCTCAAGGGAGTGCGCACGGGGCTCGTCGGGGCCGGTGGCGAGGCCGATGAGCAGCAGCGGAGTACCGTGCGTAACTGATCGAAATGCGTGCTTTGTTCCTGCATGTCAGTCTGGTCGAGCCCGATCCCCTCACCCACTTCGGGAGTGAACCCACATGGGCATGAAGGACAAGTCCGAGCAGATCAAGCAGCAGGCCAAGCAGAAGATGGAGCAGGCCAAGCAGCAGGCGCAGCAGCGCGGCCAGCAGGCCCAGCAGCGCGGTCAGCAGCGGGGCCAGCAGTCGCGGGAAGAGGCGCAGCGGATGCAGGAGGAAGCGGAGGACCGCTTCGACCGGGACCGCGAGCGGTAACCTGCCGGCGGCTTCGACCGCGGTGAGTGGGGCGCCCTGCTTTGAGGGCGCCCCACTTTTCACAGCCGTTCAGCCGGTCACGGCCTCGGGGGGAGTTTCGGGCGGGTTCTGTCCGGGACCCGGCTGTAGTCCGGCGGGGTGGCCGGGGGCTGGGTCTCCAGGAGGTCCAGGGCCAGTTCCACCGCGTCCGACAGTTGCCTGTGGCGGCCCTCGGCCCAGTCCACGGGGGTGCGTTCGATCTCCACGTCGGGGGTGACACCCCGGTTCTCCACCGACCAGCCGTAGGCGTCGAACCACGCGGCGTTCATCGGCACCGTGATCACCGTGCCGTCGCCCAGGCGGTGACGGCCCGTCATGCCGACCACGCCGCCCCAGGTGCGCTGGCCCACCACCGGACCGAGCTTCAGCAGCTTGAACGCGGCGGTGATCATGTCGCCGTCGGAGGATGTCGCCTCGTCGGCCAGCGCCACGATCGGTCCGCGCGGGGCGTTCGAGGCGTACGACACCGGCTGGGCGTTGCGCGTCAGGTCCCAGCCCAGGATGGTGCGGGTCAGCTTCTCGATCACGAGTTCGCTGATGTGGCCGCCCGCGTTGCCCCGCACGTCCACGATCAGCGCCGGACGCGAGACCTCCATCCTGAGATCCCGGTTGAACTGCGCCCAGCCCGAGCCCCCCATGTCCGGGATGTGCAGGTATCCGCAGCGGCCGCCGCTCAACTCCCGTACCACGGCGCGGCGTTTGGCGACCCAGTCCTGGTAGCGCAGCGGCCGCTCGTCGATCAGCGGCACCACGGCCACGCGACGGGGCCCGCCCTCCCCGTCGGCCGGGAGGAAGGTCAGCTCCACCGTCGTCCCGCCCGCCCCCGCCAGCAGCGGATACGGTCCCGCCACCGGGTCCACCGGCCGCCCGTCCACCTGGGACAGCACGGCGCCCTCGCGGATGCCGGTGCCCGCGAGCGGCGAGCGCGCCTTGGAGTCCGACGACTCCCCGGGCAGGATCCGCTTCACCACCCAACGCCCGTCACGCCGCACGAAGTTGGCGCCCAGCAGGCCCTGGTAGCGCTGGTAGTGCGGCGGGCCCTCGTTGCGCCGGGCCGCCGCCACGTAGGCGTGCGAGGTGCCCAGCTCGCCCAGCACCTCGCGCAGCAGGTCCGCGAACTCGTCCGGGGAGGCGACCCGTTCGACCAGCGGGCGGTACTGCTCCAGGACCGCGTCCCAGTCGATCCCGCACATGTCCGGCTCCCAGAAGTAGGCCCGGATGAGCCGGCCCGCCTCCGCGTACGCCTGCCGCCACTCCGCGCCCGGGTCCACCTCGTGCATGATCCGGCGGGCGTCGATCCACACCGTCGTGTCCGAGTCGCCGGACTCGGTCGACGGCACCGCCCGCAGGTCGCCCTCGTCGACGACCACCAGCCGCGTGCCGTCCCCGCTCACCGCGAACCAGTCCAGGTGGGCGACCAGTTCGGACTTCTTCGCCTTGCTGAGGTTGAAGTGCTCCAGGGTGGGCCGGCCGGAGACGTCGTCCGGGTTGACGAAGGTCTCGCCCAGCGCGCCGGAGATCGGCCAGCGCAGCCACACCAGGCCGCCGCCCGCGACCGGACGCAGCTCGGAGTACTTCGAGGCCGTGACCGGGAACGGCGTCACCCGGTTCTCCAGCCCCTCCACCTCCACGGTCACCACGCCCCCGCCCTCCTCCTCGTCCTCCGCCGGGTCCAGACCGCCGGCCGCGGGCCGCCCCTCCGGGTTGAGCGCGAAGGGGGAGGGGGTCGCGGAGGACAGCGGGACCAGGTACGGGCGGCAGCCGAGGGGGAAGGACAGGTCCCCGGTGTGCACGTCGTACACCGGGTCGAAGCCGCGCCAGGACAGGAACGCCAGAAAGCGGCCGTCCCGGGTGAACACCGGGTTCTCGTCCTCGAAGCGGCCGCCGGTGACGTCGACGATCAACCGGTCCTTTATGCGGGCCAGTTTGATGTGCCTGAGCGACCGGCCGATGCCCGGGTGCGACCACGTCAGCCACGCCCCGTCGGGGGAGAACGCCAGGTCCCGTACCGGCCCGTTGTCCGAGCGGGCCAGCTCCGTGACCACGCCCGGTGGCTCTTCGCCGGCGGACTCCTCGTCGGCCACGGTGACGAGCAGCAGCCGTCCGTCGTTGGAGGCGATCGCGAGCCGTTCGCCCTGGGGGTCCGCCACCATCTCCAGGACGCGTCCCAGATGCCCGGAGGCCAGCCGGCGCGGCCCGCGGTCGCCCGAGGCCCGCGGCAGGTAGGCGATCTCGATCGCGTCGTCGCCCTCGGCGTCCGTGACGTACGCGATCTGCCCGCCGACGCCCAGCATCTCCGGCAGCCGGATGCGCACGCCGGGGGTGTCCGTGATCGTGCGGGCGGGGCCGTCCCGGTGCGTGAGCCAGTACAGGCTGCCGCGGACGACCACGGCGCTGGCCCGGCCGGTCTCGTCCACGGAGATCCCGTCCACGTGCTGCGCGGCCGGCACCTGGTACGTGCGGCGTCCGGCGCGCGGTCCGCCCAGGCGCACGTCCAGGCGGCGCGGGACCGAGTCGGGGGACAGGTCGTCGACGATCCACAGGTCGCCCGCGCACTGGTACACCACCCGCGTGCCGTCGCTCGCGGCGTGCCGGGCGTAGAAGCCGTCGTGGTCGGTGTGGCGGCGCAGGTCGGAGCCGTCGTACGCGCACGAGTACAGGTTGCCGATGCCCTCGTGGTCGGAGAGGAACGCGATCCGCCCGCCGACGAACATCGGCGAGGCGAGGTGCCCCTCGAGGCCGGCGAGCAGCCGCTGCCCGTGCAGCCACAGCCGGCCCGTGGCGCCGCCCCGGTAGCGCTTCCAGGAGGCCGGTTCGTGCGGGGGCGTGCCGGTGAGCAGCAACGTCTTGTGTTCGCCGTCGATGTCGGCCACCGCGATGTCGGAGACCGGGCCCCAGGGCAGCTTGCCGCCGGGGTCGCCGTCGGTGGGGACCTTGTAGGCGAAGGTGTAGTGCGAGAAGGGCTCGCCGTGCGAGGCGACGGCGAGGAGGTCGCCCTCCGGTGTCCAGCCGCACACCCGGGTGTCCACGCTGCCCCAGTAGGTCAGCCGCCGGCCGGGGCCGCCGTCCACCGGCGTCAGATGGATCTCCGGGAACAGGCTGCGCCAGCTCGTGTACGCGATGAACCGTCCGTCCGGCGAGAAGCGGGGGTGTCCGATCTTCGTACGGTCCACGGTGAGCCGCCAGGCACGGACCGACCCGTCCAGCGGGGCCGTCCACAGGTCGTCCTCTGCGGCGAAGCACAGGCGGTCGCCGTGCAGGTGCGGGAACCGGAGGTAGCCGGGTGCGTTCTCGTACGCGTCGCGCGCTTCGTTCACCTACCCATGCTTTGACGGGGGGCGGGGCGCGGCAACTCGTACGGGGGGTGTGTCGGCGAGGAGGCCCGCAGCCGCGTGACCCAAGACACGTACGAAACTGTTTCGTTTCGCTCGGGGGCGGGGTATCGTCATGGATGTACGAAACAGTCTCGTTCGGAGCCCTGCCGCTCCGGGCGGGCAGCGGGAACCGCCGAGCAGGAGAGGTGAGTCGCATGACCGATGTCGCGACAGGGCGTCGTAGTCGGATCACCCCCGAGCGTGAGGCCGAGTTGTACGAGGCCGTGCTCGACCTGCTCCGCGAAGTCGGTTACGACGCCCTGACCATGGACGCCGTCGCCGCCCGCACCCGGTCCAGCAAGGCGACGCTCTACCGCCAGTGGGGCGGCAAGGCCGAGCTGGTGGCACGAGCGATCCGGCACGGCAAGCCGAGCCGCTTCCAGGACGCCGACACCGGGTCCCTGCGGGGCGATTTCCACGCCCTCGCGACACACCAGGACGACTGCACCATGGAGCAGAACCACGCCCTGATGCGGGGTCTTGCCATGGCGACGCACACCAACCCCGACCTCCTCAAGGCGTTCCGGGAACACATCGTGCAACCGGAGATGGAGGAGTTCGGGCGCGTGCTGCAGCGGGCCGTCGACCGCGGGGAGATCCGCGCCGACAACCCCGCACTGCCCTACGTGGTGCACATGATGATCGGCGCGTTCGCCACGCGCGCCCTCATCGACGACCAGCCGCCGACCCAGGCCTTCCTGCGTTCGTACATCGACGCCGTGGTCCTCCCCGCCCTCGGCGCGCCCACCATCTGACACGTCCCCCCAGCCGGCCCCCTACCTGACGTCTCCGCTCACGTCGTCGGGCTGATCACCCCTGCCCTGAAAACCCACGACTGACCGGGAGTACGCCCTCGTGGCCACGTTTCTGCACAGACTCGGCCGTCTAGCCTTCCGGCGACGGCACTTCGTCGCCCTGATCTGGGTGGCGCTGCTGACGCTCGCGGGCGTCGGCGCCGCCGGCGCACCGGCGGCGGGATCCTCCTCCTTCTCCATCCCCGGCACCGAGGCCCAGAAGGCCTTCGACCTGCTGGAACAGCGCTACCCGGGCATGAGCGCCGACGGCGCGACCGCCCGCGTCGTCTTCAAGGCGCCCGCCGGCGAGAAGGTGACGGCCAAGGACAACAAGGCGGTCGTCGAGAAGACCGTCGGTGAGCTGCGCTCCGGCTCCGAAGTCGTCTCCGTGGCCGACCCGTTCACCGCGCACGCCGTCAGCAAGAGCGGCACGATCGCGTACGCGCAGGTGAAGTACAAGGTCTCCGGGATGGAGCTGAAGGACTCCTCGAAGGACGCCCTGCAGCACGCGGCGCAGCACGCGCGGGACGCCGGGCTGACCGTCGAGGTCGGCGGCGACGCGCTGTCGGCCGCACCGGAGACGGGCGCGACCGAGGTCATCGGCATCGCGGTCGCCGCGGTCGTCCTCGTCATCACCTTCGGCTCGCTGGTGGCGGCCGGGCTGCCGCTGCTCACGGCCCTGATCGGCGTCGGTATCGGCGTCTCCACGATCACGGCGCTGGCGAACGCGCTGGACCTCGGCACCACGACCTCCACGCTGGCCATGATGATCGGCCTCGCGGTCGGCATCGACTACGCGCTGTTCATCGTCTCCCGCTACCGGGCCGAGCTGGCCGAGGGCCGGGAGCGCGAGGAGGCGGCGGGCCGGGCGGTCGGCACCGCGGGCTCGGCGGTGGTCTTCGCCGGCCTGACCGTGGTCATCGCGCTGGTGGGCCTGGCGGTCGTGAACATCCCGATGCTGACGAAGATGGGCGTCGCGGCGGCCGGCACCGTGGCCGTCGCGGTGCTGATCGCGCTGACGATGGTCCCGGCGCTGCTCGGCTATGCGGGCCGCAGGGTCAAGCCGGCGGGCGAGAAGAGCAGGCTGCTGGGCGGCGGCCGGGCCACCGCCGGTGCGAAGGACAGGCCGAACATGGGCACGCGCTGGGCGAGCTTCGTCGTGCGCCGCCCGGTCGCCGTCCTGCTGCTCGGCGTGATCGGTCTGGGCGCGGCGGCCCTTCCGGCGTCGAAGCTGGAGCTGGGTCTGCCGGACGACGGTTCGCAGCCGACGTCCACGACGCAGCGCCGGGCCTACGACCTGCTGTCGGAGGGCTTCGGGCCCGGCTTCAACGGGCCGCTGGTGGTGGTGGTCGACGCGAAGCAGAGCCACGACCCGAAGGCGGCGGTCGCGACGGTGACCGACGACATCAAGGGCCTGAAGGACGTCACGACGGTCACGCCCGCGACGTTCAACAAGGCGGGCGACACGGCGATGATCACGGTCGTCCCCGGCTCCCAGCCGTCCTCCACGACCACCGAGGACCTGGTGCACGGCATCCGGGACACCGGGGCCGGGCCGGCCGGGAAGACGGACGCCAGGCTGCTGGTCACCGGCACGACGGCGATGAACATCGACTTCTCGCAGAAGCTGAACGACGCACTGCTGCCCTACCTGGCGCTGGTGGTCGGCCTGGCGTTCCTGCTGCTGATCGTGGTCTTCCGCTCGATCCTCGTCCCGCTGAAGGCGGCGCTCGGCTTCCTGCTCTCGGTGACGGCGGCGCTCGGTGCGGTGGTCGCGGTGTTCCAGTGGGGCTGGCTGTCCGGCCTGCTGGGCGTCGAGCAGACCGGCCCGATCATGTCGATGATGCCGATCTTCATGGTGGGCGTGGTGTTCGGCCTGGCGATGGACTACGAGGTCTTCCTCGTCACCCGTATGCGTGAGGCGTACGTCCACGGGGAGACCCCCGGCCAGGCGATCGTGACCGGCTTCCGGCACGGGGCGCGGGTGGTGACGGCGGCGGCCGTCATCATGATCGCGGTGTTCTCCGGCTTCATCGGCTCCAGCGAGTCCATGATCAAGATGATCGGCTTCGGCCTGGCGATCGCGGTGTTCTTCGACGCGTTCGTGGTCCGGATGGCACTGGTTCCGGCGGTACTGGCGCTGCTGGGCCGCCGGGCGTGGTGGCTGCCGAAGTGGCTGGACCGCGCACTGCCGAACGTGGACGTGGAGGGCGAGGCCCTGCGGACGTCCGCGGACGCCGACGGCCGCAGGGACCCGGACGCCGATCCGGACCAGGACCGGGAGCTCGTCGGGGTCTGACCGACCGGGCCCGAACACGGGCAGGGCGCCTCACCGGGGGTGGGGCGCCCTTCGTGTATGCCGTGGCCGACGCTCACTGTCGCGGATGAGGGTCGTTTCCTGATTCATGTCACTCGGCGGGGCGGGATGCGCCTAGGCTGGGACGTTACTTGACGTGCTCGTGCGGTGACTGTCCGGCGTTCGTCCGGGGCTGTCTCGGCTGTCTGGAGGTGGGGTGGCGTGAGCGAGGGTGCGGACGAAGCGGGGTGGGGAGTCGAACCCGGCGACGAGATCGCGCCGTTGGTGGAGGCGGTCGGCCGGCTCCTCAAGTTCTGCCGTGAGGCCGCGGGGATGCGGGTCGTCGAGTTCGCCGATGCCATGGGGTACGGCGAGGACCTGATCCGGAAGGTCGAACGAGGGTCCCGGATCCCGCGGGTGGACTTCCTGGACAAGGCGGACGAGATCCTGAAGGCACAGGGGCACCTCAAGGCCTTCAAGGGGGACATGGAGAGGGCGCGGTACCCGAAGAAGGTCCGGGAGCTGGCGCAGTTGGAGGAGCGGGCCGTCGAGCTCCAGCTGTACGGCAACCACAACATCCATGGGTTGTTGCAGACGGAGGAGTATGCGAGGGCGTTGCTGGCCACGTGGCGTCCCGTCTATTCGCCGGACGAGCTGGAGCGCATGGTGGCTGCACGTATGGCACGAAAGTCGATTTTCGAGCGGTCTCCGGCGCCCGAGTTCAGCTTCGTCCAGGAAGAGGTGACACTGCGGCGTCCGATCGGCGACACAATGGTGTTGCGTCGGCAGCTCGAACACGTGCTGGAGGTGGCCCGGTTGCCGTTCGTGGAGCTTCAGGTGATGCCGACCGACCGTGCGAACCACCCCGGGACGGGCGGACGGATTCAGGTACTGAAGTTCGGAGACGGCAGTGGGGTTGGGCGCACCGACGGCGACTTCGGAGGCCGTCCTGTCTCCGATCCGCGACAGCTCCGGGTGCTCGAACTCCGGTATGGCATCATCCGGGCTCAGGCACTCACGCCAGAGGAGTCTCTGGCCTTCATCGAAAAAGCGCTGGGAGAGCTATGAGCACCCCGGAACTCCACTGGTTCAAGAGCAGCTACAGCGACAGCAGCAACGGCAACGACTGCGTCGAGATAGCCGCAACCCCCACCACCATCCACATCCGTGACTCCAAAACTCCGGACACCTCCCGCCTCGCCGTGACTCACCCGACCTGGAATTCGTTCGTGGCCTTTGTATCCGGCAGCTAACCTGCCGTTCATGACGACGACCCCCGCAGAAGAATCCGGAGCCCACCCCCGTTTCGCCGCGGCCCTCGATGAGCTGGGGCTCGGCGACCTCCGCACCCGCATCCGCCGCTTCCCGGACGCGACCCGTACCGCCGCCGAGGCCGCCGCCGCGATCGGGTGCGAGCTGAGCCAGATCTGCAAGTCGCTCGTCTTCGCGGCATGGGGGTCCCCCCTGCTCGAGCGGAGCCGAGAGCTTGGGGGAGGCGTGCCGGTGCTCGTGCTGATGGACGGGGCATCGCGGGTGGACGTGGAGCGCGTCCGCGAGGAGCTCGGTGCGGAGAAGGTCACCCGGGCCGAACCCGACGTCGTAAGGGAGACCACCGGGTACGCGATCGGCGGCGTGCCGCCCTTCGGGCACCGCACGAGGATGCGCGTGCTCGCCGACCGTTCGCTGCTCGATCACGACACCGTGTGGGCGGCCGCCGGAACCCCGCACACCGTGTTCCCCATGGAGCCGAAGTCACTGATCGCCCACGCGGGCGGCACCCTCGTGGACGTGCGCGAGCAGTCCGCGTGACGCCGGCCGTCACCGCGGCCGTCCTGCTCGCCGCGGTCACCCACGCGAGCTGGAACGCCATCGCCCACCGCATCACCGACAAGCTGGTCGGCTTCACGCTGATCTCGGGCGGCGGGGTGCTCATCGGACTGGCGATCGCCCTGTTCGCGGCGTTCCCGGCGGCGCGGGCGTGGCCGTACCTCCTGGTCTCCGCGACCATCCACATCGCTTACTACGCGCTGCTCATGCAGTCGTTCCGGCTCGGCGACTTCGGCCAGGCGTACCCGATCGCCCGCGGTACCGCGCCCCTCGTGGTCACCGTGCTGGCGGCGGTGTTCGCCCACGAGGTGCCGGACGGCTGGGCCGCGGCGGGCGTCGCCGTGTCGTGTGCGGGACTGACCGGGGTCGCGCTGTGGGGGCTGCGCGGGCGCAGGCCGAACTGGGCGGCCATAGGCGCCGCACTCGCCACGGGCCTGACCATCGCCGCGTACACCGTGGTGGACGGGCTGGGCGTACGGGCGTCGGGGACGCCGTTCGGGTACATCGCCTGGCTGATGGCCGTGCAGGGGGTTGTCATCCCCGCGTACGCCTGGTGCCGGTGGCGGGGCGAATTCGCCGCCGAGCTGCGGCCCTTCGCGGCGCTCGGGCTGCTCGGTTCCGCCCTGTCCGTGGCGGCGTACGCCCTCGTACTGTGGGCCCAGACCCGGGCCGAACTGGCCCCCATCGCCGCCCTGCGGGAGTCGTCGATCATCGTCGGCGCGGCCATCGGCGCCGTCTTCTTCAAGGAACGGTTCGGCGTTTCGCGGATCGCCGCGGCCGGGCTCGTGGTGGTCGGGATCGGGTTGATGCTGCACGCCGGGTAGCCGTCCGCGGGTGAGCGATCGTGTCCGTCGGGTGCTGGTGTGCATTGAATTTCGGCCACAGTACGTCGTACGGACCGGACGCGGCCAAGTGTTGGCCATTTCCGGAGCGTCGGGGGCGGTTCGTGCACGCGACTTGCCGACGCCTTGACGATTCGTTCGGCGTACGTTCAGCCGGCCTTCTGTGTCCGGGTTGTGTGTCGTCCCTAGGGTCCCTGCGGACTTCGAAAGAAGGGACTCATGGACACACTCCTCGCAGTCCGGGCTCGCGGGATCACCAAGTGTTTCGGTGACGTCGTCGCACTCGACGGCATCGACCTGGATGTGACGCAGGGTCAGATCCATGGCCTGGTCGGACCGAACGGCGCCGGCAAGACGACTTTGCTCGGCCTGCTGCTGGGCCTGGCGGTCGCCGACAACGGCAGCCTGGAAGTCCTGGGTACGCCGGTCGGGAGGGCGTTCGCCGCTCCCGACGGTGTCGCCGGCTTCGTGGACGGGCCCGGCCTCTACCCCTCGCTCACTGCCCGGCAGAACCTCGCCGCGCTGGCCGCTCTGCGCGGTCACGACGCGCGGACGGCGGGGATCGACGACGTGCTCGACCAGGTCGGGCTCACCGACGTCGCCGACGACCGGGCCCGCGGCTTCTCCCTCGGCATGCGCCAGCGGCTCGGGCTCGCCGCCGCCCTCCTCCTCAAGCCCCGGCTGCTCGTCCTCGACGAGCCGTCCAACGGCCTCGACCCGGCGGGCAAGAAGCACGTCCACGGTGTCCTCGCCCGGCTCGCGGCCGACGGAACCGCCGTCGTGCTCTCCAGCCACCGCATGGACGACCTGGAAGCGTTGTGCTCCGAGGTCACCATCCTCGCCACCGGACGGGTCGTGTTCTCAGGGCCGTTGAGCAAGCTGGCCGCCGAGAACCGTGAACTCGACTACCGGCTGCGGACCTCCGACCCGCAGGCCGCCCGCCGAGCGGCGGTCGACACGGCCGGGATCCAGGTCGTCGACGGCGGCGGGGCACGGCACGACGCCGAGGTGCTCGTCGTGCGCGGCCTGGTTCCGGCCCTGGACGAACTGGTGACGGCCCTCGTGCAGTCGGGCATCGCGGTGCGCGAACTCGCCCCCGTGGTCTCGCCGCTGGAGGCCGCGTTCCTCGCCCTCACCGAGCAGCAGGAGGCCGGCCGATGACCGCGACCGTCGCCGTCGACAGCGTTGTCCGTGCCCCCCGCGTTTCCGTGCCGCGCGGCTACCGCTTCGAACTGGTCAAGCTCGTCTCGCAGTGGCGGATCCGCTTGCTGGTCCTCGCCTGCTGGATCGCGCCGGCGCTCTTCGTCGCCGGGGTGAGTCAGCAGAGCACGCTCCCCGCCGACACGCTCTTCGGCCGCTGGATGCACGCCACGGGCTGGGCCGGACCGCTGGTGATCCTCGGTTTCGCGGGCACCTGGGCGCTGCCGCTGCTGACCTCGCTGGTCGCCGGCGACGTGTTCGCCTCCGAGGACCGGCTCGGCACCTGGCGCCACCTGCTGGTGGCCGTCCGGTCGCCCCGGCGGATCTTCGCGGCGAAGGTACTGGCCAGCCTCACCGTCATCGTGCTGCTCGTGGCCGGGCTGGCCTGTTCCAGCGTGGTCGGAGGGCTCGTGTCGGTCGGCGACCAGCCGCTGGTCGGCCTCGACGGCCACCTGCTCGCGCCGGGGGACGCTGCCGTCAAGGTCCTGCTCGCCTGGGTCTGCGCCCTCGCCCCGACCCTGGCCCTCGCCGGGATCGGCCTGCTCGGGTCGGTGGCGCTCGGGCGGTCCCCGATGGGGCTCCTGCTGCCCCCGATCGTCGCGCTCGGGATGCAGGTCGCCCAGATGCTGCCGCTGCCCGTCGCCGTACGCCTCGCCCTGCCCGGCTACGCCTTCATCTCCTGGAACGGCCTGTTCACCGCCCCGGAACAGCTCGGCCCGCTCCTGATCGGCATCGCGGTCAGCCTGGCGTGGGCCGTGCTCGCCACGGCGCTGGCCTACCTGCTCTTCCTGCGGCGCGACTTCACCAACCCGGCCTACGACGGCTCGGGGCGCCGCGCGATCACCGCGGGGCTGGTGCCGCTCGCCGGGTTGTTCGCCGTGACGGTCGCGGTGGTCGCCGCCGCGATGGGGGCGACGGGGTCCGGGATCGAGCAGGACAAGGTCCAGCGGTCGGTCGCCACGGCGTTCGCCCACCTCTACCGCATGCAGACCCGGCAGCTCCACCGCCCCGCCGTCACCGAAGCGCAACTGAAGGCCACGGCGGCGTGCAACAAGGGCGACGGCCAGGTCGCCCCCCAGGGGGCGGGCAACGACTGGCGTTGCGTCGTCACCTGGCACCTCCCTGGCGTCGAGGCCGCAGGGACGGCCATCTACCAACTCGACGTCACCTCAGACGGGCGGTTCGTGGCCGACGGCGACGGACCGAAGGAAGTGAACGGCTACTTCCTCGTCCGTACCCCCACCGGGGACGCCCCGAACCCCTTGTGGCAGTTCGACGGCAACGTCGAGCTGCTCGACACCTCCTCGAAGGGATAGTTCCATGCAGGTAACACGTCAGCGTCGAAACAGCGAGAAGGAGCAGGTCAGCCTTTTCGGTAGACGTGTCGGCCGGCGGGCCGTGCTGGTGACGTCGGGCATCGCTGTCGCCCTCGCCGTCACGGGCACCGCCGTTGCTTCCACCCACCAGTTCGGCACCCAGCAGGTCGGCCAGGTCACCGACAAGGGCCAGGTCGTCGCCGCCGACCAGTACATCGCCCCCTACGGAAGCCGCACCGTCATCAACGACGGCAAGATCATGTCGTCCTCGGTCAGCCCGGACGGCACCCACCTCGCGGCCGCGGTCGCCGACGGCGACGCGGCGCTGGTCATCATGGACCTCAAGACCGGGCAGGTGAAGCAGCGCGTCGGCACCAACAAGGCGGACGACCTGCGCATCTCGAGCGGTTCCGTCGGCCAGGAGGGCCCGACGTACTCGCCCGACGGCAAGCAGCTCTGGCTGGGCCAGAGCGACGGCTACACCAAGTTCACCGTGAACGCCGACGGTACCCTCTCCAACCCGACGGCCGTCTCGATCCCGGCCGACGGTTCGAAGCACGCGCTCGTGGGTGCGGCGGTGTTCTCGGCCGACGGCTCCACCGTGTACTCCGCGGTCAACGGCCAGAACCGGGTGGTCGCCATCGACGCGGCGGCCGGAACCATCAAGCAGAGCTGGGCCGTCGGCAACGCCCCCCGTGGCATCGCCCTGGTCGGCGACAAGCTCTACGTCAGCAACGAGGGCGGACGTCCGGCCAAGGCCGGCGACACCACGATGAACTCCTACGGCACCCAGGTGCCGGCCAACCCGAACACCGGTGCCGCCACCACCGGCACGGTCAGCGTCATCAACGTGGCCGACCCGTCCGCCGCCGTCGGGTCCGTCGACGTCGGTCTGCACCCGACCGCGGTGTACGCCAAGAAGGGCGCGGTGTTCGTCACCAACACCGCCGACAACAACGTGTCGGTCATCAGCACCCGCAACGACAAGGTCGTCCAGACCATCGCCACCCAGCCGTGGCCGGAGGCGTCGGTCGGCTACGAGCCCAACGCGGTGACGCTCACCGACGACGGTCACCTGCTCGTGACGCTCGGCCGCGCCAACGCGGTCGCCGTCTACCGGTACACCTCCCCGCAGCAGCCGGCCGCCTACGTCGGCCTGCTCCCGACGGACTACTTCCCCGCGGGGATCACCACCGTGGGCAAGAACGTGGTCGTCTCCAACACCCGTGGCATCGACGCCCGCCGCCCCACCACCGCCGCCGGCCACGGCACCCACGACACGACCTCCAGCCTGACGCAGTTCACGCTGCCGGACGACAGCGTCATCAGGTCCGAAACGGCCAAGGTCTTCAGGCAGAACGGCTGGACCGCCGGCTCGGTCAAGTCGGCCGAGGGCAGGAGCAAGGCGAAGCCGGTGCCCGTGCCGGCGCGGCTCGGCGACCCCTCGACGATCAAGCACGTCTTCCTGCTCGTCAAGGAGAACCGGACCTACGACCAGGTCTTCGGCGACCTGAAGCAGGGCAACGGCGACCCGACGCTCACGCAGTTCGGCGAGAACGTGACGCCGAACCAGCACGCGCTCGCGCAGCAGTTCGGTCTGTACGACAACTTCTACGACGTCGGCACCAACTCCGCCGAGGGCCACAACTGGCTGATGCAGTCCGACAACCCGGAGTACACCGAGTCGTCGGCCGGTGAGTACACGCGCAGCTACGACACCGAGGACGACGTTCTCGGCCACCAGAAGACCGGCTTCATCTGGACCGGTGCCCAGGCGGCCGGCAAGTCCGTCAAGGACTACGGCGAGTTCCAGTCGATCGAGAGCAAGCCGGCCGGCGCCACCTGGCAGAACCTGTACTGCGACGCCAAGAACATGGAGGCGACCGGGCAGAAGACCGCCTACCCCATTCAGACGGGTTCGGCGATCCCCTCGCTCAACAAGGTGTCGGTGCCCGGCTTCCCGCTGTTCGACCTCAACGTCCCGGACGTCTACAAGGAACAGATCTGGAAGCAGGACTTCGAGAAGAACGGTCCGGCGAACCTGAACATGTTCTGGTTCTCCAACGATCACACCGGTGGTCCGGCTAGCCCGGCCGCCGAGGTCGCGGACAACGACCTCGCGGTCGGCAAGATGGTCGACGAGATCACGCACAGCAAGTACTGGAAGGACTCGGCGATCTTCGTCGTCGAGGACGACTCCCAGGCCGGCCTCGACCACGTCGACGGCCACCGTGCCCCGGTCCAGGTCATCAGCCCCTGGGCCAAGCACGGCACCGTCGACAACCACTACTACTCGCAGATCACGATGGTCCGCACCATCGAGCAGATCCTCGGGATCCACCCGATGAACCAGATGGACAGCGCGGCCACCCCGATGTTCGGTGCGTTCACCCGGAAGCCGAACTACACGCCGTTCAAGGCGCAGCCGAACCGGACCTCGCTGACCCTCGGCCTGAGCACCCAGCCCTCCTGCGGCCCGGACACCCCGGCCCCGCAGGACGCCAAGGCGGCGCCCGCGCAGACGTCGGTGACGGTGCCGCCGGCCGAGCAGAAGGTCGCGGCGCAGTGGAAGGCCTGGGAGTCGCAGCAGCGGCTGACCGGCACCAAGGCGGTGCCCGACTTCGCGAACCCCGAGCAGATGAACCGCCTCACGTGGTACGAGACGCACAACTGGTCGAAGCCGTACCCGGGAGACAGCAAGATCTACGCGCCGAACGACGTGCCGGGCGCCTACATCCCGTCGTCGGAGTCCGACGGCTGATCCGAACCGACCGCGTCAAGGGCCCCCTGGCCGGCGTCACCGCCGGTCGGGGGGCCCTGCCGTGTTCCGTCCCGCGCACGCAGGGTGGGCCCGACGCAACGCCCGCCCGCTGAGGGAGCATGGGAGACGCAACAGTCACCGTGGGATCAGGAGTTGGCGTCATGACAGACAAGCTCACCGTGAGCGTCCTCGGTACCGGCATCATGGGGGCCGCGATGGCCCGCAACATCGCCCGCGCCGGACACACCGTCCGCGCCTGGAACCGCACCCGGGACAAGGCCGAGCCGCTCGCCGCCGACGGCGCGCAGATCGCCGGCACCCCCGCCGAGGCGGTGCGGGACGCCGACGTCGTCCTGACCATGCTGTACGACGGCGCCACCGTCCTTCAGGTCATGCGGGAGGCCGCCGGCGCCCTGCGCCCGGGCACCGCCTGGGTCCAGTCGACCACCGCCGGGACCGAGGCCGTCGGCGAGCTGGCCGCCTTCGCGCGGGAGCACGGCCTGATCTTCTACGACGCCCCCGTGCTCGGCACCCGCCAGCCCGCGGAGGCTGGGCAGCTCACCGTCCTCGCCGCCGGGCCGGCCGAAGGGCGGGAGACGGTGACGCCCGTGTTCGACGCCGTGGGCGCCCGCACCGTGTGGACCGGGGAGGACGGCGCGGCGGGCAGCGCCAGCCGGCTGAAGCTGGTCGCCAACAGCTGGGTCCTCGCCGCCACCGCCGCGACCGGCGAGGTACTGGCCCTGGCCAAGGCCCTCGACGTGGATCCGCAGAAGTTCTTCGACATCATCTCGGGCGGCCCGCTGGACATGGGCTACCTGCACGCCAAGGCCGGCCTCCTGCTGAACGGCACGCTGACCCCGGCGAGTTTCGCCGTCACGACCGCCGAGAAGGACGCCCGGCTGATCGTCCGGGCCGGGGAGGAGAACGGCGTCCGCCTCGACGTGGCCGCCGCGACCGCCGAACGCCTCGCCCGCGCCGCCGCCCAGGGGCACGCCGACGAGGACATGGCGGCGGCGTACTTCGCCAGCTTCGACGAGAAGTCCGGTTCTTGAGGAATCCCAAGGGCTCCGAGGGCGCCCGCGCCGTGCGTCGGGGCACCAGGAGGAGCACCCTGGAATCAGTGGTTCCGGAGGTGATCGCCATGGCTATGCACACCGCAGTCGGATGGCATGTGGAACTCGAATTCGAGGAGGACGATCAGCGGACGCGGGCGGCGGCGCTCGTCCGGCTCCCCGACGGTCAGGAGGTCCGGGCACGCGGGTACGCCAGCCGCCACCGCTCCGACTCGAATCAGCCGCGCGTCGGTGAGGAGATCGCCGGGGCGCGTGCGCTCAACGAGCTGGCGATGGAGCTGCTCACCAAGGCGCACGACGAGATCGACGAGGCGTCGGGGAGGACGTCGCATCCGCTGACGTTCCACTGACACCGGGAAGTACCGGCTCCCGGACAGGTGCCGACCCCCACAGAGGCAGCGAGGAGACGGAGGAGTACCCGGATCGTGGCGATGCCCGCACGCCGACGCGTGCGGGCACCGCCGTGCGGGCACCGCGCCACGCCGTGCGGCACCGCCACGCCGTACCAGGGCTAGGCCAACGCCGCCCGTACCGCCCGCACCAGCGCCTGTGCCCGGGGGTCCGCCGTCACGCTCTTGTGGAAGCCGTTCGTCACATAGCCGAAGGCGATGCCGGACTCCGGGTCCGCGAAGCCCAGTGGGCCGCCGCGGCCGGGGTGGCCGAAGGAGCCCGGGGCCAGCAGCGGGGACGCGCTGCCGTGGAGCATGTAGCCGAGGCCGAAGCGGGTGGGGACCACCAGCACGCGGTCCGGACCCGCCGAGGCTTCCCGCCGGGCCGACTCCACCGTGGCGGGGGAGAAGAGGCGGACGCCGTCCACCTCGCCGATCAGCGCCGCGTAGAAGCGGGCCAGCGCGTCGGCCGTCGCGATGCCGTTCGACGCGGGCAGGACCGCCGCCCGGTACCCGGGGTCGTTCTCGTCGGGCTGCGGGGTGATCGCCGCGAAGGCGCGGCGGGTCAGGCTCGCCGGGTCCGCGTACGCGTCGGCGACCGCGCGCTTGGGGCGGATGCGCAGGGCGCCCTCCTGGGCCGGGGCCTCGACCGGGCCGACCCGGCCGACCCGGTGCGCCTCCGCCGGGGGCAGGCCCACCCACAGGTCCAGGCCCAGTGGCCCGGCGATCCCGGTGGCGATCCACTCGCCGATCGACCGGCCCGTGGCCCGCCGCACCAGCTCCCCCGTCAGCCAGCTATAAGTCTGCGCGTGGTAGCCGTGGTCCGTGCCGGGCTCCCAGGCGGGGGCCTGCGCGGCCAGCACGGTGGCCGCCAGATCGGGGTCCGCGGCCTCGGCCGGGGTGAGCGGGCGGTCCAGGACCGGTACGCCCGCCCGGTGCGCCAGAACCTGCCGGACCGTCGTGTGCTCCTTGCCCTGCGCCTTGTACTCGGGCCAGTAGTGGCCGACCGGCGCGTCCAGGTCCAGCTCGCCGCGCTCGGCCAGCATCAGCAGCACGGCCGCCGCGACGCCCTTGGTCGCCGAGCGCACGATCTGCGCCGTCTCCCGCTGCCAGGGCGCCGTACCGTCGACGTCCTTGGTGCCGCCCCACAGGTCCACGACCTTGCGCCCGTCCCGGTACACGACGACCGCCGCGCCGCGCTCGCCGAGCGCCTCGAAGTTCCGTACGAACGCCTCCTCGACCGGCTCGAAGCCCTCGGCCACAACGCCGTTCACGTTCACGTCCGCACTCCCGTCCCGATCGTCGACCGCCTGCGACAATGGGCGTAACGCGCGCTTCGGGCCTGCGATTCCTGGGTTTCCTCAGCCCAGCACAATCGTTACATCGATGTTCCCACGGGTGGCGTTCGAGTACGGGCACACCTCGTGGGCGGCGTCCACGAGCCGGGCGGCGACCTCCTGGTCGAGGACGGGCAGGGAGACGCTCAGGGCCACCGCGAGGCCGTAGCCGCGCTGTTTGTTGGGGCCGATGCCGACCTTCGCGGCGACGGTGGAGCCGGTCAGGTCGTAGCCCTCGCGGTTGCCGACCAGGATCAGCGCGTTGTGGAAGCAGGAGCTGTAGCCGGCCGCGAAGAGCTGCTCGGGGTTGGTGCCGCTGCCGTCGCCGCCCAGCTCCGGCGGCATCGCCACCTTCAGCGCGATATGGCCGTCCTGGCTGGTCACATGCCCGTCCCGGCCGCCGTGCGCGGTGGCCTCGGCAACGTACATGATCTTCGTCGGACGGGTGTCGACAGCGGTGCCGTCAGACATGGTCGGCCTCCCCCAGAACAAGTGTGCGCAAGTACATCGCGCACAAGGTACCGGCTGGTAGGTCCCTCGGTGTTACCAGGGGGTAGAAACTCCGGGTAACCCGAGATCAGCGGGTACGGGCCGCCGCGGCCTCCGCCTTCTCCGCCAGGCGCCACAGCTCCTCGCGCAGCCGGGCCGTCTCCTCGCCGCCGAGCCCCGTCGCCCTGAGCAGGGTGCCGGGCACGCGCGCCGCGCGCTCCCGCAGTTCCTCCGCGCGCCCGGTGGCCGCGACGAGCACCGACCGCTCGTCCCGCGCCGACCGCTCGCGCCGCACCAGGCCCGCCGCCTGAAGCCGCTTCAGCAGCGGCGAGACGGTGCCGTAGTCGAGGCGCAGGGCGGCCGCCAGGTCCTTGACCGTCGTCTCGCCGCGCTCCCACAGGACCAGCAGCACGAGGTACTGCGGGTAGGTGAGACCGAGGTCCTCGAGGAGCGGGCGGTAGGCGGCCGTCACGGCGCGCTGGGCGGCGTACAGCGCGAAGCAGAGCTGGTCGTCCAGGAGTAGTGAGCCGTCGGTCTCCTCGTTCGTCACGCGCCCATTGTCACGGACCGCGGGTGGAGGCCGAAGGGCGGTTCCCGGCGGGTGGGCGCAGCGGTTCCTCGCGGCCGCGGAGCCGGAAACCGGCGCGCCCGGAACGCGCAATGTGGCGAGCGGCACTCGCATCGGAGGCCGGTGACGCCCATATGTGCGACTCTGGATGGGTAGCGGATTCACAGCTTCTGCTCGGGTGACGCAGCGTGAGGAGTGATCCGATGTCCGTGGTGGAACAGTATGCGCGAGCCCATGTCGTCACCGACTCCCCGGAAACTCCTGACGCCGTCCCCGTCGTCCTGCGCTACGACCCGGACACCGACCCCCGCTCGGTCAGCATCGGCCTGCCCGGCCCGCACGAGTGGGCCTTCTCCCGGGACCTCCTGGAACAGGGCCTGAGCGCTCCCGCGGGCACGGGAGAGGTCCGTATCTGGCCGTGCGGCCGGGTCCAGGCCGTGATGGAGTTCCACTCGGCGCAGGGCGTGGAAGTCGTGCAGTTCGAGTCGAAGGCCCTGATGCGGTTCCTGCGGCGCACGTACACGGTGGGAGCGGCACCGGCGCGGTAGGGACCGGCCCCGGGGTTGGCCCCCGCGCGGCCCCGGTCAGCTCCCCGCGCGCAGCAGCGCCGCCACGATCGGGCCCGCCGTGTCGCCGCCGTGGCCGCCCGCCTGCACCACGCCCGCGGCCGCGAGGTCGCCCTTGTAGGCCGTGAACCAGCCGTTCGGCTTCTTCTGGCCGTCGACCTCCGCCGAACCCGTCTTCGCGCCGTAGTCGGGGCCGAGGCCCGCCATCGCCTTGGCGGCCGTGCCGTACGCCGCCGTGGCCTGCATGACCTCCTTCAGCTCGGCCTGCGTCTTCGCGGACATGGTGCGCGAGGCCTTCGCCAGCGTCCGGCCGTCCACCGTCGGGGACACCAGGTACGGCTGGTGGAAGACGCCGGTCTGCACCGTGGAGGCCACCGACGCCATGTTCAGCGGGTTCATGCGGACCCCGCCCTGCCCGATCAGCGAGGCGCCCATCTGTGCGCCGCTCTGCACGGGGACCGAGCCGTCGAAGGTGGGGACGCCGATGGCCCAGTTGTCCAAGCCGAGGCCGTAGACCTGCTGGGCCTCCTCGGTCAGGTCGCTGTTGGACAGCTTCGGCGCGAAGTCGATGAAGGCGTTGTTGCAGGACGCCGCGAAGCTCTGCTTGAACGAGCCCTGCTTGATCTCGGAGTCGTCGTCGTTGTGGAACGTCCAGCCGGCCAGCTTGTACGTCTTGGGGCACGGGTGCGACGCGGCCGGGGTGACGAGACCCTTCTCGAACAGCATCGTCGACGTGATGATCTTCATCGTCGAGCCGGGGGCCAGCGAGCCCTGGAAGGCGACGTTGAAGCCGTGGCCGGTGTTGGCGACGGCGAGGATCTCGCCGGTCGACGGGCGCATCACGACGACCGAGGCGTTCGCCTGCTTGGTGACCTGCTGCTCGGCGACCGCCTGGAGGGTGGGGCTCAGCGTCGTCTTCAGCTTGCCCGGCGTGCCCTCGCTCAGCGTCACCAGCGTCTTGTCGGGCGTCTTCTCCTTGCCCTTCCCCGCCGCCTTGCGCACGATCCGCAGCTCGACGCCCGCCTTGCCGCCGGCCTTCTTGCCGTACTTCTCGCGCAGACCGTCCAGCACCGGGCCCAGCGAGGGGTACTTGGCCGCGGTGATCTCGCCGCCGTCGCGGTCCAGCGCCTTGACCGGGGGCGTGCCCGCCTCACCGGTCACCAGGCGGTCGCCGTCCGTGAGGTCCGGGTGCACCACCGACGGCTGCCACCGCACCACCGGCACACCGTCGGCGGCCCGCCGCACCACGGTCAGCTTCGAGGCGTACGTCCACGGCTTGCTCAGGCCCTGGTACGACACCGTCGCCTTGACGGAGAACGGGACCGTCGCCCCGGCGGGGGTGCCGGGGGTCAGCGTGACGCCCGTGATGTGCGCGTCCTTGCGGTAGCCGGTCAGGGCCGCGGTCGCGGCGGCCGAGTCGTCCGTGACGCCCGCCGCCTTGGCCGCGTCGCCCCGCTGCCACGCCGTCAGGAACGCCGTGGCCGTCGTACGGACCTCGGACGCGGACGGCGGGCCCACCCGCACCAGCTTGCGGTGGCCCGCAGCCGCGTCGCGGTCGTCGGCCGCAGCGCCGCCGCCCAGCAGGCTGTAGGCGCCGACGGCGCCGCCCAGCCCGACCAGGGCGATCAGGCCGCCGATCATCAGCGGCCGGCTCTTGTTGCGCCCGGCGACGCGCCTTCTCTTGCCCACAGCTCCCGGTCCTCCGCAGTACCCAGGTCCCCCAGTGCCCTCACAGTCCTCAACGAGAACAACACACTAGAGTCCCGCGGTGACACGGGTGACTTCAGCCGCCCGTTCGTAGCACAGCTGCGACAATCGGACCGGCCGCGTCGCCGCCGTGCCCGCCCTCCTGGGTCATGGCCGCCGCCGCCATGTCACCCCGGTAGCCGGTGAACCAGCTGTTCGACTTCGTCTGCCCGTCGACCTCCGCGGACCCGGTCTTCGCGCCGATGTCCCCGCCGAGCCCCGCCATCACCCGCGCGGCGGTGCCCTGGGTCGCCGTCAGGTGCATCATCGCCCGCAGTTGCGCGACCGTGCTCGCGGACAGCCCCTTGGCGGTGGCCAGTTCGCGGTGGTCGAGGTCGGGGGAGACCAGGTACGGCTGCCGGAACGTTCCCGTCATCGCGGTCGCCGTGACCGACGCCATGTTCAGCGGGCTCATCTGGACCTGGCCCTGGCCGATGGCGTTGGCGGCGCGGTCGGGGCCGGTGGAGGCGGGAACGCTGCCGTCGAAGGAGACGATGCCCGTCTTCCAGTTGTCCTGCCCGAGCCCGAACCGCTCCTGGGCCTCGTCGGTCAACGACTCGTCCGTGAGGGGCTTCTCGTCGACCAGCTTGACGAACGCCGTGTTGCACGACCGCATGAAGCTGTTCGCCAGCGTCGCCTTCTCGTTGGGCTCCATGCCCTGCAGGTTGTGGAAGGTCTGGCTCTGCCAGGTGGCCGTCGGGGGGCAGGGCGCGGGGCCGTTCATCGTGGTGACGCCGTTGTCGATCAGCATCGCCGACGTGATGATCTTCATGGTGGAGCCGGGGGCCAGCCGCCCCTCGAACGCCGCGTTGAACTCGTCCCGGCGGTGGTTGGCGACCGCGAGCACTTCACCGGTGCTCGGCTTGACCGCCACCACCGAGGACTCCGCGTAGTTCTGGACGGCCCGCTCGGCGGCGGCCTGCGCGGTGGCGCTGAGCGTGGTGTGCAGCTTGCCGGGCGTCCCCTCGGCGAGGGTCACCAGGGTCTTGCCGGGCGCGTTCGCGTCGGCGCGCTGGACGGACAGCTCGATGCCGGGCCTGCCGCCCGCCGTGTCGCCGTACTTCTCGCGCAGGGCGTCCAGGATCGGACCCAGGGACGGGTACTTCTCCTTCGTCAGGACCTTGCCGTCCCGGTCCACCGCCTCGATCGGCGGGGCCTTGGCCTCCCCCGTGACGAGCGTGTCGCCCTTCTGCAGCGCCGGATGGACGACGGACGCCTGCCAGTCGACCAGCGCCCGGCCGGTGGTCGTGCCGCGCACCACGGTCAGCCTGCTGTCGTAGGCGAGCGGCTTGGACTTCCCCGCGTAGGACACGGTCGCCTTCACGGAGAACGGCACCGTGTCCCCGCTGGGCGCGCCCGGCGAGATGTGTACGCCGGTGATGTGCGCACTGGACCCGTAGGCGCTCAGCAACTGCCCCGCGGCCTCGGCGTTGTTCGTGTACGAGGCCGCGGTGGCGGCGTCGCCCTTCTCCCAGGCGGCGAAGAACCTGCCGGTCGTCTCCTTGACCTCACCGGCCGACGGCGGCCCGGTCTTCACCTGCGCGGCCCCCGCGCCGCCCCCCGAACTCTCGTTCAGCGCGGACAGCACGTCGTACGCGCCGTATCCCGCGCCGCCCACCATCACCGCGAACACCCCGCCCACGATGACGGCCTTGGCCCCCTTGCGCATGACAGACAGCCCCCTCCCCGTAGATCTCGCACTGTAGGCGGACCGGAGCGGCGGTTGTGAGAACTGTGGTCGTTCGTTGTCCAAGAGTGATCAGAGACATGACCGGAACCCCGACATTCAGCCACATCCGTGAACACTGGGTGGGTGCCGGAAGCGGCGGCACAACGACGACGAGGGCGCGGCCGACCGCCGCGCCCTCGTTGTGTTACCCGGCTAGACCCAGGTGTCCAGCCACATCCGCGCCCGCCACTGGTCCATCGGGATGGCGGTGCCGGTGTACAGGGGCCAGAAGTAGATGAAGTTCCAGGCGATCAGCAGGACCAGGACGCCCGCGCCCGCCGCTCCCGCGATCCGGCGGCGTTCGTCCGAGCCGGGCGGGCCGAGGAGGGCGCCGATCATCATCGCGACCGCCAGGCACAGGAACGGCACGAAGACGACCGCGTAGAAGTAGAAGATCGTGCGCTCCTGGTACAGGAACCACGGCAGCCAGCCGGCCGCGACACCGCAGGCGATGGCGCCGGCCCGCCAGTCGCGGCGGAACGCCCAGCGCCACAGCACGTACACGAGCGCGAAGCAGGCCGCCCACCACAGCAGCGGAGTGCCCAGCGCGAGGACCTCGCGGGCGCACTTGCCGCCCGCGTCCGTGGGGCAGCCCGCCTCGCCCGGGTTCGGGGACTCGTAGAAGTACGAGACCGGGCGGCCCACCACGATCCAGCTCCACGGGTTCGACTGGTACGTGTGCGGGGACGTCAGGCCCACGTGGAACAGGTAGACCTCGTGCTCGTAGTGCCACAGGCTGCGCAGCCAGTCGGGCAGGAAGGTCCAGTCGCCGCCCTTGCCCTCGGTGGCCGCCCAGTTGCGGAAGTAGCCGCCGGTGCCGTCGGCCGGGGACAGGATCCAGCCGGTCCAGGAGGCCAGGTACACGGCGAGCGCGACCGGCACCGTCGCCAGGAAGGCGAGGCCCGTGTCCCGCTTGAGGACGGTGAGGTACGGGCGGCGGGCGCCCGCGACCCGGCGCGCGCCCACGTCCCACAGCAGGGCCATCACACAGAACGCGGCCAGGAAGTACAGGCCGTTCCACTTGGTGCCGATCGCGAGGCCGAGCATCAGGCCCGCCAGCCAGCGCCAGGGCCGCGGTCCGAAGCGGACGGTCTCCGCCGTGGACGCGTCCGGGCGCACCCGGCCGTCCGCGTCCACCGGGAGCGCCGCCGCCAGCTTGGCGCGCGCTCTGTCCCGGTCGACGAGCAGGCAGCCGAAGGCCGCGAGCACGAAGAACTCCAGAACGCCGTCGAGCAGCGAGGTGCGGCTCATCACGAACTGCAGCCCGTCCACCGCGAGCAGCCCGCCCGCCAGACAGCCCAGGAAGGTGGACCGGAACAGGCGGCGGCCGATCCGGCACAGCAGCAGCACGGCCAGCGTGCCGAGCAGCGCTGTCATGAAGCGCCAGCCGAACGGGTCGAAGCCGAAGATCAGCTCGCCCAGGCCGATGACGTACTTGCCGACCGGCGGATGCACCACGTACGCGGCGTCCGTCGGGACCGGCACGTGGCCGCCCCGCTGAAGGATGAGGTCGTTGGCGTCCTTGGCCCAGTTCGCCTCGTACCCGTTGTGGACGAGCGCCCACGCGTCCTTCGCGTAGTACGTCTCATCGAATATCACCGCCCTGGGGCTGCCCAGGTTCCAGAACCGCATCAGCCCGGCGATCAGCGTCACGAGCAGCGGGCCGCCCCACGCCGACCAGCGTGTGATCCGGTCGGCGACGTCCGGGTGCAGGCCGATCGCCGCCCAGATGCGCGGGCTCGGCCGGGTGTACGGCGGCACCAGCCGATCGCGGACGTCGCTTCTCGGGCGCGCCGCGTATCCGAAGCGGCGCAGCCGCTGCTGCCACGACGGCCCCTGGTCATCGGTGGCCTGGCCCTGCCGGGTGTCCGTGGAGGACGCGGTACTGGTCACCGCGCCATCGTAGGGAACACCTCTGTGTGAGTCCCGTGCTTGGCCCCGCCCGATCGGCCGTGCCGGGCTACGGCACCCCGCACGGCCGCCTCGCCGCCCTGCCGTCGCCCGCCCGCGGCGGCGGCCGCCGATGTCGGCCCGGCCGATCGGGCAGGGCCCGGCGCCTGCGAGGATGGGGACGTGACAGTCGCACCCGGGACCACGACCGGAACCCTGGTTCTCGCCGGTACTCCCATCGGGGACATCGCGGACGCGCCGCCGCGGCTCGCCGAGGAGCTGGCCACCGCCGATGTGATCGCCGCCGAGGACACGCGCCGGCTGCGCCGGCTCACCCAGGCGCTGGACGTCCAGCCGGCCGGGCGTGTCGTGTCGTACTTCGAGGGCAACGAGTCCGCCCGCACGCCCGAACTGGTCGAGGCGCTGACGGGCGGGGCGCGGGTGCTGCTCGTCACCGACGCGGGCATGCCGTCGGTGTCGGACCCCGGGTACCGGCTGGTGGCCGCCGCCGTGGAGAAGGACATCCGGGTGACGGCGGTGCCGGGGCCGTCCGCCGTGCTCACGGCGCTGGCGCTGTCCGGGTTGCCGGTGGACCGGTTCTGCTTCGAGGGGTTCCTGCCGCGCAAGGCGGGCGAGCGGCTGTCGCGGCTGCGGGAGGTCGCCGAGGAGCGGCGCACGCTGGTGTACTTCGAGGCGCCGCACCGGCTGGACGACACGCTCGCGGCGATGGCCGAGGTGTTCGGCCCCGACCGGCGGGCGGCGGTGTGCCGCGAGCTGACCAAGACGTACGAGGAGGTCAGGCGCGGCCCGCTGGGGGAGCTGGCGGCGTGGGCGGCCGAGGGCGTACGCGGCGAGATCACCGTCGTGGTGGAGGGCGCCGGCGAGAAGGCCCCCGGGGAACTGGACGCGGCGGAGCTGGTGCGGCGGGTGCGCGTCCGGGAGGAGGCCGGGGAGCGCCGCAAGGAGGCCATCGCTGCGGTCGCGGCGGAGGCGGGCCTGCCGAAGCGCGAGGTCTTCGACGCGGTGGTGGCGGCGAAGAACGCGAACGCGGACGCGGCGCGCTGAGCGGCGCCGCTGTGCGACGCGGCGCCCGGACGGCGGCCCGCACGCCCGCCGTGCGGCGGGCGGGGCTTCGGCCGGGTGTCTCCGGCGGGCGCGCTGCCGTGATCGCCGGCCCCCTGTGATGGGGCTCATACCGCCTCTGAGCAGGGCGCATCTCTCCTGAGCGTGCGCCCCATAGGGCGGCAAAGGGCTGTCGTCGAAGGCAAAGCCGCAGCGGGGCGATCGGGTGAGTTTGGCAAGCAAAGTCCAAATCGCCTCCAACACTCGACAGGTGCGCTCCCGCTCCCGCCGGTGAAGGCGTCCACTGGGGGACAGGGACGTACCCGTCCCTCGCCCACCGTGGGACCGCGCGGGGTTCCGGGGGGAAGCCCGCACCGCGGGGGCGCTTGTCCAGCGGACAAGAGGAGCTGGAATGAGTGAGATATCAGGGCGGACCGGCCAGGCCACAGCGGCCGGCCAGGTCACAGGGCAACCCCACCGCGGCGCGGCGACCGCCGTCGTCCACGAGTCCTATTCCTTCGCGTGCATGCGCTGCGGGCACGGCTGGGAGCAGTCGTACGAGATAGAGCACCACCTCGACGCGGACGGCAACGAGTTCGTGCTGTACGTGGCGAACGACCGCGTGGTCCCCTCGCCGCTGAGCCGCCCGGCCTGCCAGAACTGCGACAGCCACGTGGTGCGCATCATGCGCCCGGGCCAGGTGTCCTCCGTGCAGAACTCCCTGCACCGGCACCACGCCCCGGTCCCGGAGACCGGCGGCGAGGACCGTGAGGCGCCGCGCACGCAGCCGGAGGAGACCGAGGGCCACCACCACTGGCACCTCTCGGACCTGCTCCACCCGTTCCAGAACCACCGCAAGGCGGGCTGACGGCTCCTGCCACAAGGCGGGCCCTGGGGGCGGCATGCCCCTTTCGTAGGATCGGGGCATGCCTTCCCGAGCGTCCGACACGTCAGGCACGTCCGACAAGCACGCGCCGCCGCCGCTTCCCGCGCCCCTCGGCGTGCCCGTCGCCGACTCGCACACCCACCTCGACATGCAGTCCGGCACGGTCGAGGAGGGCCTCGCCAAGGCCGCGTCGGTCGGCGTGACCACGGTCGTGCAGGTCGGCTGCGATGTGCGGGGCTCGCGCTGGGCCGCCGAGACGGCCGCCGCCCACGACTCCGTGCACGCGGCGGTGGCCCTGCACCCGAACGAGGCCCCGCGCATCGTGCACGGGGATCCCGACGGCTGGTCCCGGCAGGGCGCCCGGGAGCCGGGCGGGGACGCGGCGCTGGACGAGGCGCTCGCCGAGATCGACCGTCTCGCTGCCCTGCCGCAGGTCAGAGGCGTGGGCGAGACCGGGCTCGACTACTTCCGCACCGGGCCCGAGGGCAAGGCCGCCCAGGAGCGCTCCTTCCGTGCCCACATCGAGATCGCCAAGCGGCACGGCAAGGCGCTGGTGATCCACGACCGGGAGGCCCACGCCGACGTGCTGCGCATCCTCAAGGAGGAGGGCGCGCCGGAGCGGACCGTCTTCCACTGCTACTCGGGTGACGCCGAGATGGCCGAGGTCTGTGCGCGGAACGGGTACTTCATGTCGTTCGCCGGCAACGTGACGTTCAAGAACGCCCAGCCGCTGCGCGACGCGCTCGCCGTGGCGCCCCTCGACCTCGTCCTGGTGGAGACCGACGCGCCGTTCCTGACGCCCGCGCCGTACCGCGGACGGCCCAACGCGCCCTATCTCATTCCGGTCACGGTCCGTGCCATGGCCGCGGTGAAGGGCGTCGACGAGGACGTGCTGGCGGCGGCCCTCGCGCGCAACACGGCCCGGGCTTTCGCCTACTGACCGGCCCGGTCCGCCGGGGGCCGCGACAGGGCCCGTGTCGCGACACCGCGTCACGGCGTTGCTTTGGAGAGTGACGGCCAGCCGCTAGGTTCTGGTCGCCCGTGTCGGAACCTCTCTGGAGCGTGTCGTCGTGAGCAACCGGCAGTACTCGCCGTACGGGGCGTACGAGGACCGTGAGGCCCCCGGTCAGCCCCACCCGGACACGTACCGGCCCGCGTACGAGGCGCGCGCCTGGGCGCAGGGGCGCAGCGCCGCGACGGCGCTCGCCGTGGAGACGACCGTCCGCCCGCCCCGGCGGCAGCCGGAGAGCGCCCCGCGCCGGCCGCGGGAGAGCGGCCCGCGCCGTCCGCCGGAGGCCGTCCCGCGCCCCTCCGGGCGCACCCAGGCACGCCACGCGGCGCGCGGCAGGAAGGGCGGCGCCCGCCCCGACTCCGTGCGCCGTCTGATCCCCCAGGTGCTCGTCGTGGCGTTCCTGGCCGGCGGCACCACCGCGTTCGTCGCCAACGACAAGGCCGTCGAGCTGACCGTGGAGGGCCGCACCCGCACCCTGCACACCTTCGCTGCCGACGTCGGCGAACTGCTCGACCAGCAGGGCGTCAAGGTGGGCGAGCACGATCTGGTCGCCCCCGCGCCCGGGACACCGCTCACGAGCGGCGCGGAAATCGCCGTGCGGTACGGCCGCCCGGTGTGGCTCACCGTCGACGGCATCCGGCGCGAGGTGTGGACGACGGCGCCCACGGTGGAGAGCGCGCTCCAGCAGCTCGGGGTGCGGCCCGAAGGCGCCTATGTGTCGACCTCCCGCTCCCAGGAGATCGGCCGCGACGGGCTCGAGCTGGACGTCCGCACCGAGCGCACCGTGACGGTCCTCGCGGACGGGCGGCCCCGCACCATCCGGACCAACGCGGCGACCGTCCGCGAGGCCGTCGCACAGGCCGGGGTCGTCCTGTACCGGCAGGACACGACGTCCGTGGCACCGGACACCTTCCCGCGCGACGGGCAGACGGTGACCGTGCTGCGGGTGAGCGGCTCCCAGGAGGTGCACGAGGAGCCGATCCCGTTCGACGTACGCCGCACCAAGGACCCGACCCTGCTCAAGGGCACGGAGGTGATCGCGCGCCCCGGGCAGGCGGGCGCGCGCCGGGTCACGTACGCCGTGCGCACCGTCAACGGAGTCAGGGAGCGACCACGGCGGATCAGGGACGAGGTGGTGCGGGAGCCGCAGACCCAGCTCGTACGGGTCGGCACCAAATCGCGCCCGGAGACGGTGAACGGCGCGGAGGGCCTGAACTGGAGGGGGCTCGCGGCCTGCGAGTCCGGCGGCCGGGCCGGCGCGGTGGACCCGTCGGGCACGTACGGCGGCCTCTACCAGTTCGACCGGCGCACCTGGCGCAGCCTCGGCGGCTCCGGCCGACCGCAGGACGCCTCCGCGGCGGAGCAGACGTTCCGGGCGAAGAAGCTGTTCGCACGCCAGGGGACCAGCCCGTGGCCGCACTGCGGGCCGCGGCTGTACCGGTGACGGTGCCACCGGCCGGAGGGCTCGGCCCCGCCCCGTAGGCTTGCCCCGTGAGCAGCCCCACCCCCGACGCCCTGCTGGGCCCCGCCGACGTCCGTGAGCTGGCGGCGGCCCTCGGTGTGCGCCCCACCAAACAGCGCGGCCAGAACTTCGTCATCGACGCCAACACCGTACGGCGCATCGTGCGCACCGCCGAGGTGCGGCCCGACGACGTCGTCGTGGAGGTGGGACCGGGACTCGGCTCGCTGACGCTGGCGCTCCTCGAGGTCGCCGAGCGCGTCACCGCCGTCGAGATCGACGACGTGCTGGCGGCGGCGCTGCCCGCGACCATCGCCGCGCGCATGCCGGAGCGCGCCGAGCGGTTCGCGCTGGTGCACTCCGACGCGCTGCACGTCCGCGAGCTGCCGGGCCCCGCGCCCACCGCGCTGGTCGCGAACCTCCCCTACAACGTCGCCGTCCCCGTCCTGCTCCACATGCTCGACACCTTCCCGAGCATCGAGCGGACGCTGGTGATGGTGCAGTCCGAGGTCGCCGACCGGCTCGCCGCCGCGCCCGGGTCGAAGGTGTACGGGGTGCCGTCCGTGAAGGCCAACTGGTACGCCGAGGTCAAGCGCGCCGGGGCCATCGGGCGCAACGTCTTCTGGCCCGCGCCCAACGTCGACAGCGGGCTCGTCTCGCTGGTGCGGCGCACCGAGCCGGTCAAGACCGCCGCGTCGAAGGAACAGGTGTTCGCGGTCGTGGACGCGGCGTTCGCCCAGCGGCGCAAGACGCTGCGGGCCGCGCTCGCCGGATGGGCGGGCTCGGCCGCGGCGGCCGAGGCGGCGCTGGTGGCCGCCGGGATCTCACCGCAGGCGAGGGGCGAGTCGCTGACGGTGGAGGAGTTCGCGCGTATCGCCGAGCACAGGGAGTCCGAGTAAGTGAGTGTCACGGTCCGTGTCCCGGCCAAGGTGAACGTGCAGCTCGCGGTGGGCGGTGCCCGCCCCGACGGCTTCCACGACCTGGCGAACGTCTTCCTCGCCGTCGGCCTGTACGACGAGATCACGGTGACCCCGGCCGACGAGCTGCGCGTCACCTGCTCGGGGCCGTACGCCGCGCAGGTGCCGCTCGACCGTACGAACCTGGCGGCGCGGGCGGCGCTGACGCTCGCCGAACGCCGCGGGCTGGATCCGGCCGTGCACATCCACATCGCCAAGGACATCCCGGTCGCCGGGGGCATGGCGGGCGGCAGCGCGGACGGGGCGGGCGCGCTGGTGGCGTGCGACGCGCTGTGGGGCACCGGGGCGTCCCGCGAGGAACTGCTGAAGATCTGCGCCGAGTTGGGCAGCGACGTGCCGTTCAGCCTGGTGGGCGGGGCGGCCCTGGGCACCGGGCGGGGCGAGCGGCTGACGGCGCTGGAGGTGGGGGGCACCTTCCACTGGGTGTTCGCGACGGCGGACCGGGGGCTGTCCACGCCGGCCGTCTTCCGCGAGTTCGACCGACTGAACGAGGGCGTACGGATCCCCGAGCCGATCGCCTGCCAGGACCTGCTGGAAGCGCTGGCGAAGGGCGATGCGGGCGCGCTGGCGGCGACGGTCTCGAACGACCTGCAGCCGGCGGCGCTGTCCCTGTTCCCGGAACTGGCGGACACGCTGGAGGCGGGGCGCGGGGCCGGTGCGCTGGCGACGCTGGTGTCCGGGTCCGGCCCGACGACGGCCTTCCTGGCGCGCGACGCCGGGGCGGCGGAGGAGGTGGCAGCGGCCCTGCGAGCGTCCGGCACGTGCAGGTCGGTGCGGACGGCGGCAGGACCGGTGGCGGGGGCGACGGTCGTCTGAGGACAGGGCTCAGAGGTTGTCGATGGCGGTCAGGTCGATGTCGATGTCGTACGGCACGCTGACCTTGACGTGGTCGTGGTGGATGCCGGTCAGTGCGTAGGTGCCGGTGGCTTCGCCGAGTTCGTACACCTGGACCGCAGGGTGGTCGTCCTGTCCCGCCATCTCGACCAGCCAGAAGTGGGGAATGCCCGCCGCGGCGTACTTGTGCGGCTTGTAATCGCGGTCTCGGGCCTCGGAGTCCGGTGACACCACCTCGACGGCGAGCAGGACGTCGGCCGCCTTGAAGTGGGTCTGACGCCTGTCGGTGACCGCTTCGGCACGGACCACGGAGATGTCCGGTTCGGGGCCGTTGCGCCGATCCAGTACGACCGTCATCTCCCGTTCGACACTGAACTGGGACGTGAGGCACCTGCGCAACCCGTTGACCAGCAGGTCGATCGCAAGGAAGTGGAAGCGGCGTTGCGGACTCACGAAAACCAGGCTCCCGTCGATCAGCTCGGTGTGCGGCGGGAGATCCGGCAGTGTGAACAGGTCGTCCACGGTGTAGCCGTCCGGGGGCGGCACCGGCCAGTGGTGGCGGTGCTCTACGGACTCGGCAGTCATGGTTCCTCCCATGGACGGGATCCTGCGGCCTGTCTTCCCACCGTAGCCGTCGATCACGAACCACGTCCCCACAAAGAGTGACGATCCGCACGCGCCCCGGCCCTTCCCCCGGAGGCTCTACGCTTGAAGGCTGATCGATCCCCGCGTCAGGAGTGAAATGGCCGTCAACCTGGTCAATGTCGAGAACGTCAGCAAGGTGTACGGCACCCGTGCCCTGCTCGACGGCGTCTCGCTGGGCGTGTCCGAGGGGGACCGGATCGGGGTCGTCGGGCGCAACGGCGACGGCAAGACCACCCTGATCCGGATGCTCGCCAAGCTGGAGGAGGCCGACACCGGCCGCGTCACCCACTCCGGAGGCCTCCGCCTCGGCGTGCTCACCCAGCACGACTCCCTCGACCCGGCCGCCACCGTCCGCCACGAGGTCATCCGGGACATGGCCGACCACGAGTGGGCGGGCAACGCCAAGATCCGCGACGTGCTCACCGGACTGTTCGGCGGGCTCGACCTGCCCGGGTTCCCGCAGGGGCTCGACACCGTCATCGGCCCCCTCTCCGGCGGCGAGCGGCGCCGGATCGCGCTCGCCAAGCTGCTGATCGCCGAGCAGGACCTGATCGTCCTCGACGAGCCCACCAACCACCTCGACGTCGAGGGCATCGCCTGGCTGGCGAAGCACCTGCGGGAGCGCCGCTCGGCGCTCGTGTGCGTCACCCACGACCGCTGGTTCCTCGACCAGGTCTGCACCCGCATGTGGGACGTGCAGCGCGGCACGGTCCACGAGTACGAGGGCGGCTACTCCGACTACGTCTTCGCCCGCGCCGAGCGCGAGCGCATCGCCGCCTCCGAGGAGGCCAAGCGGCAGAACCTGATCAGGAAGGAGCTGGCATGGCTGCGGCGCGGCGCCCCCGCCCGCACCTCCAAGCCGCGCTTCCGCGTCGAGGCCGCCAACGAGCTGATCCAGGACGTGCCGCCGCCCCGCGACAGCAGCGAGCTGATGAAGTTCGCGAGCTCCCGGCTCGGCAAGACGGTCTTCGACCTGGAGGACGTCACCGTCCAGGCCGGCCCGAAGGTGCTGCTCAAGCACGTCACCTGGCAGCTCGGCCCCGGCGACCGCATCGGCCTGGTCGGGGTGAACGGCGCCGGGAAGACCTCCCTGCTGCGCGCCATGGCCGACGCCGCCCGCAGCGAGGGTGAGCAGCAGCCCGCGGGCGGCCGGATCGCCGTCGGCAGGACCGTCAAGCTCGCCTACCTCTCCCAGGAGGTCGCCGAACTCGACCCCACCTGGCGGGTCCTGGAGGCCGTGCAGCGGGTCCGGGAGCGCGTCGACCTCGGAAAGGGGCGGGAGATGACCGCCGGGCAGCTGTGCGAGACGTTCGGCTTCACCAAGGAGAAGCAGTGGACGCCGGTCGGCGACCTGTCCGGCGGTGAGCGGCGACGGCTGCAACTGCTGCGCCTCCTCATGGACGAGCCCAACGTCCTCTTCCTCGACGAGCCCACCAACGACCTCGACATCGAGACCCTCACCCAGCTCGAGGACCTCCTCGACGGCTGGCCCGGCTCGATGATCGTGATCTCCCACGACCGGTTCTTCATCGAGCGCACCACCGACAAGGTCTACGCCCTCCTCGGCGACGCCACGCTGCGGATGCTGCCCCGCGGCATCGACGAGTACCTGGAGCGGCGCCACCGCATGGAGGAGGCCGCCGCGGCCGCGGCCCCCGCGCCCTCGGCTGCCAGACCCGCCGCCGCCTCCGCCGCCGACGCCCGCGCGACGAAGAAGGAACTCCAGCGGATCGAACGGCAGTTGGACAAGATCGCCGAGCGTGAGGGCAAGCTCCACCAGCACATCGCCGACAACGCCACCGACTTCGAGAAGGTTGCCGAACTCGACGCGGAACTGCGCGAGTTGACCGCTCAGCGGGAGGAGCTCGAACTGCGCTGGCTGGAACTGGCCGAGGACGCCTAGGCGTTCGCCGGGCGCCGCACGGGCGCGGCGGCGCGGCGAAGAGCGCGTGAGGGCGCGTCAGGGCGCGTAACGAGGGCATCACGGGCCGGTCCTCCCTTGGGAACAGGGGCAGGACCGGCCCCGTGTTCGAGGACGTCCCGGTGATAGAAAGGTCCGTCCGAGAACAGCCTGAGCACCACCGGCGTGGCGGAAAACCAGCACCACGGGCGTGGGGACACATCAGTAAAGAGGGGGAACGCGCTGATGACTCAGCCGCCCGACCAGCCGCCCGGGGGCGGCGGTTACGGGGCACCGCAGAATCCGCCGCCGCAGGGTGGTTTCGGCCCCCCTCAGGATCCCCGGCAGGCGACCCCGCCGCGCCCCGTCCAGCCCCCGGCGGCCCCGCCGCAGCCGGGGTACGGTTCCCCGCAGGCGCCGCCGGGATACGGCTACCCGCAGTCCCGGCCTCACCCCGGCCCGTACCAGCAGCCGAGTCCGTACCAGCAGCCGGGCCCTTACGGTCACCCCGGCCCCTACGCCACCCCCCACCCCGGCCACGGCTACCCGCAGCAGCCGCCGCCCCCCTTCCCGGGCGTGCCCGCCCCGCCCCGAGGAGGCGGCCCCGGGAACCCCTTCAAGGGCAGGCCCGCGCTGATCGTGGGGGCCGCCGTGGCCGCGCTGCTCCTCATAGGCGGCACCGTGTACGCGGTCAGCAGCGACGGCGGGGACAAGAGGCCCACCGCGGACGGGAACCACAACTCCGGGCCGTCTTCCACCGCTTCGGCCCCGGGCGCCCCGGGGGATGGCGGCGGCGACGACTCCCAGAGCCTCAACCAGGGCCGCAAGCCGGGCGAGGACAGGGTCCTGTGGGCCGAGCAGGCGCCCGACGCGCCCGGTCACGGCGCCGACGCCCCCGGTATGTGGATCACCGGCAAGGCGGCGGTGAAGGCCGCGTACAAGCAGGTCTTCGCCTACGACGTCGCGGGCGGCGGCCCCGCCTGGAGCCCGATCTCCTTCCCGCAGAAGATCTGCGCGGCCACTGAGGAGAAGACGGCCGACGACAAGGTCGTCGTCGCCTACATGAGCGGCGTGAGCAACAGCGCCAAGTGCAACCACATCCAGGAGATCGACCTCGACACCGGCAAGAAGGGCTGGAGCGCGGAGATCGCCGACGGTGCCCTGTTCGACAGCGCGCTCGCCGTCGACCTGACCATCACGGGCAGGACCCTGCTGGTCGCCCGCGCGCAGTCCGGCCTGGCGTACGACGTGGCCACCGGCAGGAAGCTGTGGGAGAAGCAGCGGTACGGCGCGGCCTGCTTCCCGACCGCGTTCGCGGGCGGCGCCAAGCTCGTCTCGGTCGCCTCCTGCGGCGCCGGCGGTTCCGACGCGCACGACGAGGTGCAGGAGCTCGACCCCACGACCGGCAGGGCCAGGTGGACCAAGAAGATCCCCAAGGGCTGGTCGGTCGCCCACGCCTACTCCGTCGACCCGGTCGTCCTCTACCTCACCGACGAGGACAAGACCCACTGGAACGTCTCCACGCTGAGGAACGACGGCACCCTGCGCTCCCAGCTCAAGGTCGACGAGGCCTTCGCACCCCGGTGCGGCTGGGCCGTTCTCGACCGTGACCTGCAGGACTGCACGGGCGCGGTGGCCGACGCGGGCACCCTGTACCTGCCGACCGACGCGAAGAGCGGCCCGAACGAGATCGTTGCGATCAGCCTGGACACCGGCAAGGAGAAGTGGCGGGTGAAGTCCCCTGCGGACCAGCCGATGCTGCCGCTCAAGATGGACGGCGGCCACCTGATCGCGTACGTCGAGCCGTCGTACGACGCGGGCGGGCAGGTCGTGTCCATCGCGACGGGCGGCGGGAGCCACACCGCGACGAGGCTCCTGCGGAACCCGGCCGGTGCCGCGCAGGTCGAGAGCGGCTTCTTCGCCAAAGCGATCGACTACGTGGACGGGCGCCTCTACATCTCCACGACGCGGCTGACGGGCGGTACCCGGTCCAAGGAGAAGCTGATGCTGGCCTACGGCAGGTGAGCGGCCCCTGAGCCACCCGTCCCCGCCCGCTGTCCACGTGTCCTTCGAGGTGCCCCCGTCATGAGCCAGCCGCCGCCCCCTCCCCACCAGCCGCCCCCGCCACCCGACCAGCCACCGCCAGGAGGCTTCGGCGCCCCGCAGCCTCCGCCGCCGGGCGGTTTCGGCGCACCCCAACCGCCGCCCGCCCAGGGGCCGGGCTACGGCTACCCGCAGCCGGCGCCCCCGCAGCAACCGGGGTACGGGTATCCGCAGCAGCTCGGTCACGGCTACGCGAACCAGCAGCCCGGATTCGGCTACCCGAGCCAGCAGCCCGGATACGGCTACCCGAACCCGCACACCGGCCACGGTTATCAGCAGCCGCCCACGGCTCCCGTACCGCCGCAGTTCACCCCAGGCGGCGGTCGCAAGGGACCGGGCGCCACGGTGTGGATCGTCGTCGCGGCGGTCGCGGCCATCGCGCTGATCGTCGGCGTCGGGGCCTGGTACGCGGGCAGCTCCGCCGGCACCGGTACGGGCGGCGACACCGCGTCGGGGGCCGACGGCGGCCAGGGCAGCGGCGGCTCCGGTTCCGGTTCCGGTTCCGGCGAGGAGAAGGCCCCGGCCGACGCCCGCGCCAAGGTCCTCTTCCGGATCCCGGCGCCCCAGATCGAGGACCGACAGGAGCTCGACAACGTCGCAGGCTCCTGGCTCACCGGCTCCGTCTACGCCAAGGCCGGCATCGACAAGATCGTCGGCTACGACCCGGACACCGGCGCCACCAGGTGGACGCTGCCGCTGAACGGCCAGACGTGCGCGGGCTCACCCGAGATCAGCTCCTCGGGGATCGCCGCGGTGGTGACCGAGTCCGGCAAACGGACGAACGTGCGGGACCGCAAGCCGTGCAGCGACGTCACCGCGTTCGAGGTCGCCACCGGGAAGAAGCTGTGGACCCGATCGGTCGGCACGGAGGGCGCGCCGGTCATGTTCGGTGAGGTGTCGATCAGCGGCACGACGGTCGCCGCCGGCGCGGGCCTCTACGGCGGCGCCGCCTTCGACCTGACCACCGGCAAGGTGCTGTGGCAGCACGAGAGGGGCTCCTGCACGGACGTCGGCTACGCGGGCGGCGAGCAGCTCGTCGCGGTGCGCAAGTGCGGCCCCTTCGGCAGTGAGGTGTACGAGGTACGGCTGCTCGACCCGAGGACGGGCGGCGCCAGGTGGAGCTACAAGCTCCCCCAGGGCATCGACAACGCCAAGGTGATCTCCACCAGGCCGGTCGTGTTCGGCGTGGACTCGGGTGGGATCACCGCCTCCGGCGCCACGGACGTCTTCTCGCTGGACGACACCGGAAAGCTGCGGACGAAGATCACGCTGGAGGACGGCAGATACGAGCACCACTGCGGCGTCGGCAAGGTGCACGACTGCCACGCGATCACGGTCGGCAACGACAAGCTGTACGTGCCGACCAACGACCACGACGGCTCCGCCGAGGGCGCCCGGACCAACGAGATCATCGCGTTCTCGCTGGCCACCGGGAAGACCACCGGCGACCGGATCGACGCCGGTGACGGCTACGACATCTTCCCGATCCGCATGGACGGCGGGAACGTGCTGGCGTACAAGAGCGGCCCGTACGACAAGGGCGCCCAGGTGCTCTCGGTCGACGGCCGCTCCCTGAAGCAGACCAGGCTGCTGGAGACCCCGGCCACCCGGGACGTGCTGAGCGCGATCATGAGCATGGTCCCGAAGACGTCCGAGCTGCTCTACACCGACGGCCGGCTGTTCCTCGGCAAGGATCTGGTCGGCAAGCCGTTCACGGCGGACCAGAAGTCGTACACGGCGCTCGGCTTCGGCGCGAAGTAGCGCGTACGCGGCGCACGGCGAAGGCCTCGCACCTGTTCGGGGGCGGGGCCTTTCACGTACCTCTCATCAGGCGCCAATGGGCTGGATTTCGGTAATCCGGGGCACTTCTGGGCGGTAGGGGAAGCGCAATGTCGAACAAGCGTGTAGCTTCCGGGGGCATGAAGGACGGGGGGTGCGCCGGGGGGCTTCTGTCCCTATGGGCCAGTGGGCATCCATAGTGGGCATCCATGGGGGGGACTGGGGGGTTGCTCGATGGGAGTGCGGCTCATGGTGGTCGACGACCACCGACTGCTCGCCGAGGCGCTGGCCTCGGCTCTGAAGCTGAGGGGGCACCGGGTGCTCGCCGCCGCGGCGCCCGCCGCGGGGGCGGCGGACCTGGTGATCAGCAGGGCGCCGGAGGTGTGCCTGCTGGGCACGGCGGCACCCGCGGAGCCGGGCGCCTTCGACCCGGTGGTGCGGATCAAGCGGGAGCGCCCGCAGGTGGCGGTGCTGGTCCTCGGCCCGGTGCCGAGCCCGCGCGGGATAGCGGCCGCGTTCGCCGCCGGCGCCTCGGGCTACGTACGCCATGACGAGCGCATCGAGGGCGTCGAGCGGGCCATCATGAAGGCGCGGGCGGGGGAGGCGGCCGTGGCGCCGCAGTTGCTCCAGGGGGCGTTCGGCGAACTGCTCAACCCGGCCGCGCAGCCGGACGACGAGGGTCAGCGGTTGTTGCAGATGCTGACCCCGAGGGAGGTCGAGGTCCTGGTCCGGGTGGCCGACGGTGAGGACACCCGACTGATCGCGGCGGGTATGGGCATCGCCCCGTCCACGGCCCGCACCCACGTCCAGCGCGTCCTGATGAAACTGGGCGTGGGCTCCCGCCTGGAGGCCGCCGCCCTGGCCGCACGAACGGGCCTGCTGGACCGGGCGGGGCCCGTCCGTCCCGGAAGCGAGTGACCGAGCGGCGCGGGGAACCGTGCGGCCGGCCACGGCCCACCCGCGGCCGATGTACGACGCACGGTTCCCCGGTGCTCGCCGAAGCGTGGCCGCGCTACTCCGGCCTCTCCTCCGCCCCCGCGTCAACGGACGGCGGAGCTATCGGCCGCAGCTTCAGCCACAGCAGGAACAGCAGGCCGAGGATCAGCATCCCGAGGCCCGTCCACAGGTTGATGTTGACGCCCTCCGCCTTGCGGATCGCCGCGTCGGAGGCCGTGAAGCCCGCGATCATCACGATGACGCCGTAGATCACGAACAGGCCGCCGATGATGCGGCGCAGGTCGAAGATGCGGGCCGCGGTCGCGGACTTGCCCTCCAGCTCGGTGACTTTGCGCTGGACGTCGTGTTCGGAGTACTCGGACATGGTCGGTCAATCCTCCGCGGTCAGAGCGAGAACGGGATGTAGCAGGCGGCGGCGAGGACGACCGCGCCCCAGCCGAGCAGGGCGGGCCTGCGGTACCAGGCGTCGTCGCCCGCGGCGGGCGGCTCCGCCATGCCCGGCGACCGGGTGCCGTAGACGAGGCCCTGGAGCTGGTCCTCCGGCTTGGGCCTGGTGAACAGCGAGACCGCGACCATCACGACCGCGCCGGCCACGAAACCGGCGATCGCGGAGACGAAGTTGGCGCCCTGGTCGGAGGGGATGGAGATGATGCCGTGCTTGTAGACGACGAAGTAGTTGACCATCGCCGTCACCGTGCCGGCGAGCAGGCCCCAGAAGCCGGACTTCGCGGACGCGCGCTTCCAGAACATGCCGACGATGAACACCACGAACATCGGCACGTTGAAGAAGGAGAACAGCGTCTGCAGGTAGCTCATGATGTTGGAGAACGACGACGCCAGGAACGCCGTGCCGATCGACGCGAGGACGCCGATCGCCGTGATGAGGCGGCCGAAGCGGACGTAGTAGCCGTCCTCGCGGTCCTTGACGACGTACTTCGCCCAGATGTCGTTGGTGAACACCGTGTTGAAGGACGACACGTTGGCCGCCATGCCCGCCATGAAGGCCGCCAGCAGACCGGTCACCGCGATGCCGAGGACGCCGTTGGGCAGCAGCTCCTGCATCAGGTAGGGGATCGCGTCGTTGTACTGGAGGGACGAGCCGGGCGTGCCGATCTTCGGGACCAGGACGGCGGCCACCAGGCCCGGGATCATCACCAGGAACACGATGAAGATCTTCGGGAACGCGGCGATCAGCGGGGTGCGCTGGGCGGCGGAGAGATTCTTCGCGGACAGGGCGCGCTGCACCTCGGCGAAGTTGGTGGTCCAGTAGCCGAAGGACAGCACGAAGCCGAGGCCGAGGACGATGGTGAGCCAGTTGGCGCCCAGCGGGTTGGCGTGCCCGATCCCGGTGCCGCCCCACGCGGTGACGAAGTCGTGGCCGTGGGTCTTGGTGAGCTTGTCGGTCAGACCGCCCCAGCCGCCGACCTTCTTCAGGCCGAGCACGGTGATCGGGATGAGGGCCGCGAGGATCACGAAGAACTGCAGCACCTCGTTGTAGATCGCGGACGACAGGCCGCCGAGGGTGATGTACGCGAGCACGAAGAAGCCGGCGACCACGATCGCCACCCACTGCGGCCAGCCCAGCAGCGCCTCCACGACGATCGCGAGGGCGTACAGGTTCACGCCCGCGATGAGGATCGCGGCGAACGCGAAGAGGACCGAGCTCAGCAGGTGCGCCCCCTTGTCGAAGCGGAGCAGCAGGAACTCGGGCACCGAGCGGACCTTGGAGCCGTAGTAGAACGGCATCATCACCAGGCCCAGGAAGACCATGGCCGGGATGGCGCCGATCCAGTACCAGTGCACGGTGTAGGCGCCGTACTGGGCACTGTTGGCGGCCATGCCGAGGATCTCGGTGGCGGCCAGGTTGGCCGAGATGAACGCCAGGCCGGTGATCCAGGCGGGCAGGGAGCGCCCTGACAGGAAGAAGTCGAGGCTGGTCTTCACCGAGCGGCGGGCCGCGAACCCGATGCCCAGGACGACCGCGAAGTAGATCCCGAGGATCGTGTAGTCGAGCCCGTTCGTGGGGAGTCGTAGCCCGGCTGCCAGATATGTGGGGGTTTCCATGAGTGCTCGCTTCGTTGCGTGTACCAATCAGTTCGGAAACCTACGCCTCCGCGTTCGATATTTGAACACTTCTGATGGTGGTCTTTGTTCGATTGTGACGTTGACGCTGGTGATGACTTGTGTTTTGGTGTGTTGGGTTATGTTTGAAGGGTGAGTGGCTCGAATGGAGAGTCCAACGTGAAGAAGACCTCGACCCGGCTGGCCGACGGTCGTGAGCTCATCTACTACGACCTGCGTGACGACGTGGTGCGGGACGCGGTCGACCACCGGCCGCTGGAGCGGACCGTCACGACCTCCGAGATCCGCCACGACGTGCTGCTCGGCGACCGTGTCGCCATCGCCTCGCACCGGCAGGGCCGCACCTACCACCCGCCGGCCGACGAGTGCCCGCTGTGCCCCTCCCGGGACGGCAGGCTGAGCGAGATCCCGGACTCGACGTACGACGTCGTCGTCTTCGAGAACCGTTTCCCCTCGCTCGCCGGCGACTCCGGGCGCTGTGAGGTCGTCTGCTTCACCTCCGACCACAACGCCTCCTTCGCCGACCTGACCGAGGAGCAGGCGGGCCTGGTCCTGGACGCCTGGACCGACCGCACCGCCGAGCTGTCCCACCTGCCGGCCGTCGAGCAGGTCTTCTGCTTCGAGAACCGCGGCGCGGAGATCGGCGTGACCCTCGGCCACCCGCACGGGCAGATTTACGCGTACCCCTTCACCACCCCCCGCACCGCCCTGATGCTCCGTTCGCTCGCCGCCCACAAGGAGGCGACCGGCGGGGAGAACCTGTTCGACGCGGTCCTGGAGCGGGAACTCGCCGACGAGCGGATCGTCCTGGAGAGCGACCACTGGGTGGCCTTCGTGCCGTACGCCGCGCACTGGCCCTACGAGGTCCACCTCTACCCCCGCCGCCGCGTCCCCGACCTGCTCGCGCTGGACGAGGCGGCGCGCACAGAGTTTCCCAAGGTCTACCTGGAACTCTTGAGGCGCTTCGACCGGATCTTCGGCGAGGGTGAGCCTCCGACGCCGTACATCGCCGCCTGGCACCAGGCGCCGTTCGGCACGCTGGACGAGTTCGACGGCGTGACCAGGGACGACTTCGCGCTCCACCTCGAGCTTTTCACCATTCGCCGCACTTCCGGCAAGCTGAAGTTCCTCGCGGGTTCCGAGTCCGGCATGAACGTGTTCATCAACGACGTGCCGCCGGAGGCCGCGGCCCGGCGACTGAGAGAGGTAGCGAGTTCATGAGCGGGAAGTACCTGGTCACCGGCGGCGCCGGCTATGTCGGCAGCGTGGTCGCGCAGCACCTGCTGGAGGCCGGCCACGAGGTCGTCGTCCTGGACAACCTCTCCACCGGCTTCCGCGAGGGCGTGCCGGGCGGTGCTTCCTTCATCGAGGGCGACATCCGCGACGCCGCCAAGTGGCTCGACCCCTCCTTCGACGCGGTGCTGCACTTCGCCGCGTTCTCGCAGGTCGGCGAGTCGGTCGTGAAGCCCGAGAAGTACTGGGACAACAACGTCGGCGGCACCATGGCCCTGCTCGGCGCCATGCGCGAGGCGGGCGTGCGCAAGCTCGTCTTCTCCTCCACCGCCGCCACCTACGGCGAGCCGGTCAGCACCCCGATCACCGAGACCGACCCCACCGCGCCGACCTCCCCCTACGGCGCCTCCAAGCTCGCCGTCGACCACATGATCACCGGTGAGGCGGCCGCGCACGGCCTGGGCGCCGTCTCCCTGCGCTACTTCAACGTCGCCGGCGCCTACGGCGCCTACGGCGAGCGCCACGACCCCGAGTCCCACCTCATCCCGCTGGTCCTCCAGGTCGCGCAGGGGAAGCGGGACGCCATCTCGGTCTTCGGCGACGACTACCCGACGCCGGACGGCACCTGCGTCCGCGACTACATCCACGTCGCCGACCTCGCCGAGGCGCACCTGCTCGCCCTGGCCGCCGCCACCACCGGCGAACACCTGATCTGCAACCTCGGCAACGGCAACGGCTTCTCGGTGCGCGAGGTCATCGAGACGGTGCGCCAGGTCACCGGGCACCCGATCCCCGAGGTCGTGGCCCCGCGCCGGGGCGGCGACCCGGCGGTCCTGGTCGCCTCCGCGGCCACGGCCCGCGAGAAGCTCGGCTGGAACCCGTCCCGCGCGGACCTCGCGGGGATCGTCGCGGACGCGTGGCAGTTCGCACAGAACATCTCAAGGGAGCAGTAGGTGGGCGTACGCGAGGGCTTCGGGGAGATCTTCGGGACGGCTCCCGAGGGCGTCTGGGCGGCACCGGGCCGGGTCAACCTGATCGGCGAGTACACGGACTTCAACGAGGGTTTCGTGATGCCGCTGGCGCTGCCGCACACGGCGGTCGCGGCGGTCTCGCGGCGCGGCGACGGTGTGCTGCGGCTGCACTCCGCGGACATCGAGGGCCCGGTCGTCGAACTGCGCGTCGACGAACTGCAGCCGCTGACCAACACGAGCTGGGCCGCGTACCCGGCGGGTGTGGCCTGGGTGCTGCGCCAGGACGGCCACCCGATCACCGGCGCGGACGTCCACCTGTCCTCCACGGTGCCGACGGGCGCCGGTCTGTCCTCCTCGGCGGCGCTGGAGGTGGTCGTCGCCCTCGCGCTCAACGACCTGTACGAGCTCGGTCTGACCGGTCCCGAGCTGGCCAGGATCGCCCAGCGCGCCGAGAACGACTTCGTGGGCGTGCCCTGCGGGATCATGGACCAGATGGCGTCGGCGTGCGCCACGGACGGCTACGCGCTGCACCTGGACTGCCGTGACCTGTCCGTCCGGCAGATCCCCTTCGATCTGGCCTCGAAGGGCCTGACGCTGCTGGTCGTCGACACCCGCGTGAAGCACGCGCTGGGCGACGGGGCGTACGCCGAACGGCGCGAGGGCTGCGAGGAGGGCGCACGGCAGCTCGGGGTCTCGCACCTGCGGGACGTGGCGTACGAGGAGCTGGACTCCGCGCTCGCGCGCCTGTCGGACGAGCGGGTGCGCCGCTATGTGCGCCATGTCGTCTCCGACGACCACCGGGTCGAGCAGGTCGTGCGGCTGCTGGACGCGGGGGAGGTCCGGGCGATCGGCCCCGTGCTGACCGAGGGCCATGTCTCCCTCCGCGACGACCTGCGGATCTCCTGCCCGGAGCTGGACCTGGTGGTGGACACGGCGAACGCCGCCGGCGCGCTGGGCGCCCGGATGACGGGCGGCGGCTTCGGCGGCTCGGCGATCGTCCTGACGGAGGCCTCCGATGCGGACACGATCACGAAGGCGATCGAGGAGGCGTTCGGCTCCGCCGGCTATGCGGCGCCCCGGGTCTTCCCGGCGGTACCGTCGGCCGGCGCACGCCGGCTGAGCTGACCCGTGGCCGCCGGCGGCTCGGACCCCGCCGCCGGCGCACGCCGGCTGAGCTGACCCGTGGCCGCCGGCGGCTCGGACCCCGCCGCCGGCGCGGCCGACGGGCGACACGCGCGCGATGCGGATCGGACCGCGCGCATGGTCAGCGCAGTCGCTTCGTCAGCGTGTACTCCGTGATCCCCGGCGGATAGTCGGGGATCACGCACACCACCTCGTAGCCCTGCTTCCGGTAGAACACCGGGGCCTGGAAGTCCCACGTCTCCAGGCGGCACGCCGTGCAGCCGCGGTCCACCAGAGCCGTCCGCTCCGCCTGTGCCAGCAGCCGCGTACCGAGGCCCGCACCGCGGTGCCGGCCGTCCACCCACAGGTACGCCACGTGCAGCCACGTGGTCCAGGTGTGCCCGACCAGGCCGCCCGCCAGGTCCCCCGCCCCGTCCAGCGCCCACACATGGAGTGGGACATCACGCTCCGCGGGGGTTCCGCGCAGGGCGCGCAGCACCGGGGACGCCGCCGTGTTCGTCTCGCGCAGCCGAGCCCGGAGCTGATCCCGCCGCCCCTTGTCGACTTCTGTCTCGATACGAAACATGCGGCTCACCATAAACGCGTCGGCCGACCAGTTCTGCAAATGCCCTTCCGCTCCAGGCCGGCGGCCCTACCCTGTGAACAGCACCGGTGGGGGCCGGTGCTGATCAGGGGGCGAGACAGTCGGGTACGACGCCCGGGGTGGGGGTAGCTGTTCCGGCACGGCGGCGGCCGTGCCGCTGCGTTACCCGTCCCAGGTGAGAATCCGGGGAGCGCTCCGGGCGCCGTATCCGCGCCGGGCCGTCCCCCGAACAGTGGGGGTATGAGTGGTTCGCATCCGAGTTCTGGTCGTCGACGATCACCGCATCTTCGCCGAGTCGCTCGCCGCCGCCCTGGCGGCCGAACCGGACGTCGACGTGTCCGCGGCCGGCAGCGGTCCGGCCGCGCTGCGCTGCCTGGAGCGGGCGGTGGCGGAGGGCCGCAGATTCGACGTGATGCTCGTCGACGCGGACCTCGGGGGCAACGTCCCGGGCTCGCGCCCGGCGGTCCCCGTCCAGGAGGCCAACGAGGACGGAGTCGACGGCATCTCCCTGGTCGCCGGCGTCCGCTCCGGCCAGCCGAACGTGCGGACCGTGGTCCTGGCCGAGAAGGACGATCCGCGCCGTGCCGCACTGGCCCTGCAGGCGGGCGCCTCCGGCTGGGTCGCCAAGGACTGCTCGCTGCAGCGGCTGCTCACGGTCATCCGGGGGGTCCTGCGCGACGAGACGCACCTGCCGCCCGCCCTGCTCACCGGGGTGCTGAGGGAGCTGACCGCGGCCCGCAAACACCGCACCGAGAGCGAGCGTCTGGTGGAGTCCCTGACGCCCCGGGAGCGGGAGGTGCTGCGGTGCATGGTCGCCGGGCTCGGTCGCAAGGCCGTGGCCGAGCGGCTGTTCCTGTCCCCGCACACCGTCCGCACGCACATGCAGAACGTGCTGGGGAAGCTGGGCGTCCACTCCACCCTCGCCGCAGTCGCCCTCGCCCGCCGCGCCGGGGTCGGTCCGGTGGACCTAGCCGGGGATGTTGTCGAACGGGGCGGTCAGCTGGCGTAGCAGCGCGGCCAGCTCACCGCGCTGCGCCGAGCTCAGCTCGGAGAGGATCGCGCGCTCCTGGTCGAGGAGCCCGGCGAGGGCCTGGTCGGCCCGGTCCCGGCCCTCGTCCGTGAGCCGCACCAGCACGCCCCGGCGGTCGCTCGGGTCCGGGAGCCGCTCGACCAGGCCCTTCTTCGCCAGGCGGTCGATGCGGTTGGTCATCGTGCCGGAGGTGACCAGCGTCTGGGTGAGCAACTGGCCGGGGGAGAGCTGATAGGGGCTGCCGGCCCGGCGCAGCGCGGTGAGGACGTCGAACTCCCAGGGCTCCAGGCCGTGCTCCGCGAACGCCAGTCGGCGCGCGCGGTCCAGATGCCGGGCCAGTCTGCTGACCCGGCTGAGCACCTCGAGCGGTTCCACGTCGAGGTCCGGACGTTCCCTGCGCCACGCCGCGACCAGCCGATCGACCTCGTCCTCCATGCGATCAAGTGTAGTGGTTGTGTCGATGTGAAGTCTCTTGACATCAAACATCTTGACATCGAGATAGATGCTCGGGGAGAGTGAGTCCCATGACCGAGCCGACCTGGGACCCCGCCCAGTACCTCCGCCACGCCGACCACCGCGCCCGCCCCTTCGCCGACCTGCTCTCCCGCGTGCCCGGCCTGCCCGGGGACCGGCCCCGCATCGCCGACCTCGGCTGCGGCCCGGGCAACGTCACCGTCCTGCTCGCCGAGCGCTGGCCCACCGCCCACATCACCGGATACGACAACTCGCCGGAGATGCTCGCGAGGGCCGACGCCTACGCGGGCCCCACGCCCGGCGGCGGCCGCCTGGACTTCGCGCACGCCGACGCCCGCACCTGGGCGCCGGAAGAGCCGTACGACCTGATCATCAGCAACGCCACCCTGCAGTGGGTCCCCGGACACGCCGGACGTTTCGCCGACTGGGTGACGGCCCTGAAGCCGGGCGGCACCTTCGCCTTCCAAATCCCCGGCAACTTCGCCTCCCCCAGCCACCGGCTGATGCGGGAGCTCGCCCACTCCGCGCGCTGGAAGGACCGCCTCGCCGAAACCCTGCGCCACGACGACGCCGTGCTCACCCCCGAGGCCTACCTGGAGCGTCTGACCGCGCTCGGCTGCGAGGCGGACGTCTGGGAGACCACGTACCTGCACCTGCTGCACGGCGAGGACCCGGTCCTCGACTGGGTGAAGGGCACCGGGCTGCGGCCCGTCCTGACCGAGCTGGGGGAGGAGGCGGAGGAGTTCGTCGCCGAGTACCGGACGGCGCTGCGCGAGGCCTATCCGGCGACGGAGCACGGCACGGTGTTCCCGTTCCGCCGCATCTTCGCCGTCGCCCGGAAGGGAGCCTGACCCGATGCTGACCGCCGTCGACCACGTCCAGCTCGCCGCCCCGCCCGGCTCCGAGGACCGGCTGCGCGCGTACTACGCCGGCGTCGTCGGCATGACGGAGATCCCCAAGCCGCCGGTGCTCGCTGCCCGCGGCGGCTGCTGGTTCCAGGCGGGGGCCGTGCAACTGCATCTGGGGATCGAGGAGGACTTCCGGCCGGCGCGGAAGGCGCACCCCGGGCTGCGCGTCACGGGGATCGAGGCGTACGCGGCGCGGCTCGCCGCGCGCGGGGCGCCGGTCACCTGGAACGACGACCTGCCGGGGCACCGGCGCTTCTACTCGGAGGATCCGGTGGGGAATCGGCTGGAGTTCCTGGAGCCGACGGTCACAGCTCGTCGAGTGCGGCAGAGGTGATGTCGATCTCGAACGGCTCGGCGAGTTCCAGCTTGTCGTAGTGGATGCCGGGCTCGGAGTCGTGGGCGGCGCTCGGCTCGGCAGTCATGGTGATTCCTCCCATGAGCGGGATTCAACGGCCTGGGTACCCACGCTAGCCGTCGGAACCGACAAAGGTCATCACATCGGGTGATCAACACACAGGGTCGGCCAACCCGTTGCTAGCTCTTCCGGTGACCTATGAGCCGAGGCTTCGGCTCCAGCCCGTCCAGCCCGTGCCACGCCAGGTTCACCAGGTGCGCCGCCACCTCGGCCTTCTTCGGCCGGCGCACGTCCAGCCACCACTGGCCCGTCAGCGCGACCATCCCGACCAGCGCCTGCGCGTACAGCGGCGCCAGCTTCGGGTCGAAGCCGCGGCTCTTGAACTCGCGGCCCAGGATGTCCTCCACCTGCGTGGCGATGTCCGAGATCAGCGACGCGAAGGAACCCGTCGACTGCGGGATCGGGGAGTCCCGCACCAGGATCCGGAAACCGTCCGTGTACTCCTCGATGTAGTCCAGGAGGGCGAAGGCGGCCTGCTCGCACAGCTCACGCGGGTGCCCGGCCGTCAGCGAACTCGTCACCATGTCCAGCAGGCGCCGCATCTCACGGTCCACCACCACCGCGTACAGCCCCTCCTTGCCGCCGAAGTGCTCGTACACCACCGGCTTGGAGACCCCGGCCTTCGCCGCGATCTCCTCCACCGACGTGCCCTCGAACCCCTTCGCGGCGAACAGCGTGCGACCGATCTCCAGCAACTGCTGGCGGCGCTCCGCACCGGTCATCCGAGTACGGCGCGGGCGCCGCTGCTTGTCGCTGCTGGGGGTGCTGGAGTCGGTCGCCACTCCGCCATCATGCCGTGCCGGCGGTCACCTTCCCGCGCCGGGAGCCACTCCCGTCACCGCTGCGACGCGAATCGATACGCGAGCGTGACGGCCAGCGCACGTCGTACGCCCACCCCAGCCGCTCGAACCAGCGGATGAGCCGCGCCGAGGAGTCCAACTGGCCGCGCTCCACCCCGTGCCGCGCCGACGTCGGGTCCGCGTGGTGCAGGTTGTGCCACGACTCACCGCACGACAGGATCGCCAGCCACCACACGTTGCCCGAACGGTCACGCGACTTGAACGGCCGCTTGCCCACCGCATGGCAGATCGAGTTGATCGACCACGTCACGTGGTGCAGCAACGCCACCCGAACGAGCGACCCCCAGAAGAACGCGGTGAACGCGCCCCACCACGACATCGTCACCAGCCCGCCGATCAGCGGCGGCAGTCCCAGCGACACCACCGTCCAGAGCACGAACTGGCGGGAGATGGTGCGCAGCGTCCGGTCCTTGATCAGGTCGGGCGCGTACTTGTCCTGCGGCGTCTGCTCCTCGTCGAACATCCAGCCGATGTGCGCCCACCACAGCCCCTTCATCAGCGCGGGGACCGTCTCCCCGAACCGCCAGGGGGAGTGCGGATCGCCCTCCGCGTCCGAGAACTTGTGGTGCTTGCGGTGATCGGCCACCCAGCGCACCAGCGGCCCCTCCACGGCCATCGACCCCGCGATCGCGAGCGCGATCTTCAAGGGCCGCTTCGCCTTGAACGAGCCGTGCGTGAAGTGACGGTGGAAACCGATCGTGATGCCGTGGCAGCCCAGGAAGTAGAAGAAGACCAGCAGGCCCATGTCGAGCCAGCTCACCCCCCATCCCCAGGCCAGCGGCACCGCCGCGAGAAGCGCCAGGAACGGGACCGTGATGAACAGCAGCAGCGTGATCTGCTCGATCGAACGCTTCTGCTCGCCACCCAGCGTCGCGGAGGGCATCGCAGAGTCGTCGTTCGCCTTCGCGGCGTCTTCGATCACATCGGAGCTTGTCGTCATGGGGCGTCCCCTGTGGGGTCGAGGGTCGAGGCAAGTGCCCGGATACGGCACCCAGCGTGCTCCCTGGCTGACGGGAGACCTACGGTTCCGTAACCTACGGCGTCGTAAGTATGGCAGTGCGTCGCCCGGCAGCAAGAGCCCGTGAGCCTGCGCGTCCGCATCGCCACCTATCCTTGGAGTCGGTCGGACAGCGCGGTCCGCTCTGATTTCTTCCCGGATGCCCGGCCCGTATGCGGCACCCGCCGCGCACGGCACCCATCCGGGTCCCCTCCCAGACGAGCTTCAACACTGCAAGGAGCCGCACCTGTGAGCAGTGCCGACGACCAGACGACGACGACCAGCAGCGAACTGCGCGCCGACATCCGCCGACTGGGCGACCTGCTCGGCGAGACCCTTGTGCGCCAGGAGGGTCCCGAGCTCCTGGAGCTGGTCGAACGGGTCCGCAGGTTGACCCGCGAGGACGGCGAGGCCGCCGCGGAGCTGCTGCGCGGAACCGAACTGGAGACCGCCGCCAAGCTGGTGCGCGCCTTCTCCACCTACTTCCACCTGGCGAACGTCACCGAACAGGTGCACCGCGGCCGAGAGCTGCGCGCCAAGCGCGCCGCCGAAGGCGGCCTGCTCTCCCGCACCGCCGACCGCCTCAAGGACGCCGACCCCGACCACCTGCGCGAATCGGTCCGCAACCTCAACGTGCGCCCCGTCTTCACGGCGCACCCCACCGAGGCCGCGCGCCGGTCGGTCCTCAACAAGCTCCGGCGCATCGCCGCACTCCTGGAAACCCCCGTCATCGAGTCCGACCGCCGACGCCTCGACACCCGGCTCGCGGAGAACATCGACCTCGTCTGGCAGACCGACGAGCTGCGCGTCGTGCGCCCCGAGCCCGCCGACGAGGCCCGCAACGCCATCTACTACCTCGACGAACTCCACGCCGGCGCCGTCGGCGACGTCCTGGAGGACCTCACCGCGGAACTGGAACGCGTCGGCGTCAAGCTCCCCGACGAGACCCGCCCCGTCACCTTCGGCACCTGGATCGGCGGCGACCGCGACGGCAACCCCAACGTCACCCCCGACGTGACCTGGGAAGTCCTCATCCTCCAGCACGAGCACGGCATCAACGACGCCCTGGAGATGATCGACGAGCTGCGCGGCTTCCTGTCCAACTCCATCCGCTACACCGGCGCCACCGAGGAACTCCTCGACTCCCTCAAGACCGACCTCGAAGTCCTGCCCGAGATCAGTCCCCGCTACAAGCGCCTCAACGCCGAGGAGCCCTACCGGCTCAAGGCCACCTGCATCCGCCAGAAGCTCGTCAACACCAAGGAGCGCCTCGCCAAGGGCACCGCCCACCAGCCCGGCCGCGACTACCTCGGCACCAGCCAGCTCCTGCAGGACCTGAGACTCATCCAGACCTCCCTGCGCGCCCACCGCGGCGGCCTCTTCGCCGACGGCCGCCTCGCCCGCACCATCCGCACCCTGGCCGCCTTCGGCCTCCAGCTCGCCACCATGGACGTCCGCGAACACGCCGACGCCCACCACCACGCCCTCGGCCAGCTCTTCGACCGGCTCGGCGAGGAATCCTGGCGCTACGACGACATGCCCCGCGAGTACCGCCACAAGCTGCTCGCCAAGGAACTCCGCTCCCGCCGCCCCCTCGCCCCCACCCCGGCACCCCTCGACGCGGCCGGCGCCAAGACCCTCGGCACCTTCGAAACCGTCAAGCGCGCCCTGAAGGTCTTCGGCCCCGAGGTCATCGAGTCCTACATCATCTCCATGTGCCAGGGCGCCGACGACGTCTTCGCCGCCGCCGTCCTCGCCCGCGAAGCCGGCCTCATCGACCTCCACGCGGGCTGGGCCAAGATCGGCATCGTCCCCCTCCTGGAGACCACCGACGAGCTCAAGGCCGCCGACACCATCCTCGAGGACATGCTCTCCGACCCCTCCTACCGGCGCCTGGTCGCGCTGCGCGGGGACGTCCAGGAGGTCATGCTCGGCTACAGCGACTCCTCCAAGTTCGGCGGCATCACCACCAGCCAGTGGGAGATCCACCGCGCCCAGCGCCGCCTGCGCGACGTCGCCCACCGCTACGGCGTGCGCCTGCGCCTCTTCCACGGCCGCGGCGGCACCGTCGGCCGCGGCGGCGGCCCCACCCACGACGCCATCCTCGCCCAGCCCTGGGGCACCCTCGAAGGCGAGATCAAGGTCACCGAACAGGGCGAGGTCATCTCCGACAAGTACCTCATCCCGTCGCTGGCCAGGGAAAACCTCGAACTGACGGTCGCCGCCACCCTGCAGGCCTCCGCCCTGCACACCGCGCCCCGCCAGTCCGTCGAAGCCCTCGCCCGCTGGGACGCCGCCATGGACGTCGTCTCCGACGCCGCCCACGCCGCCTACCGCAGGCTCGTCGAGGACCCCGACCTCCCCGCGTACTTCTTCGCCTCCACCCCCGTCGACCAGCTCGCCGACCTCCACCTCGGCTCCCGCCCCTCAAGGCGGCCCGACTCCGGCGCCGGCCTGGACGGCCTGCGCGCCATTCCCTGGGTGTTCGGCTGGACCCAGTCCCGGCAGATCGTCCCCGGCTGGTTCGGCGTCGGCTCCGGCCTCAAGGCCCTGCGCGAAGCCGGCCTCGACACCGTGCTCACCGAGATGCACGAACAGTGGCACTTCTTCCGCAACTTCATCTCCAACGTCGAGATGACCCTCGCCAAGACGGACCTGCGGATCGCCCAGCACTACGTCGACACACTCGTCCCCGGCAACCTCAAGCACATCTTCGACACCATCCGGGCCGAACACGAACTCACCGTCCGCGAGGTACTCCGCGTCACCGGCGAACAGGAACTGCTCGACGCCCAGCCGGTCCTCAAGCAGACCTTCGCCATCCGCGACGCCTACCTGGACCCCATCTCCTACCTCCAGGTCGCCCTCCTCAAGCGCCAGCGCGACGCGGCCGCCGCCGACGAAGAGCCCGACCCGCTGCTGGCACGAGCACTGCTGCTCACCGTCAACGGCGTCGCGGCCGGCCTCCGCAACACCGGCTGACCCCGGCCCGACACGACAAGTGCCCCCGAGCCCGTACGAGGCTCGGGGGCACCGTCACATCCGGCGGACGTCAGCCCCTGGAGGCCCTGCGACGCCACAGCACCAGACCGGCGCCGCCGGCCACCAGCACGGCCGCCCCGCCGGACAGCAGCCCCACCGGAGCGCTGCTGCCGGTCTGGGCCAGGTCACCGCCACCACCCTGCGCCGACGGCGACGCGGACACCGACGCCGACGGCACCGCGCCCGCACCGGACGACGACGCACTCGGCGAGGCGCTCGCCCCCGCCGTCCCCGACGGCGAGGCGGACGCGGAGGCCGGGACGGAGGCCGACACCGACGCCGACGGCGAGCCCGACGGCGCCGAACCGCCCCCGCCGGAGCCCTCGCACTTCGTCCAGAACACCTTGTGCTTGGCCGCGCCCTTCTCGCCGTCGAAGTTCCAGAACAGCTTGTAGTGCCCGTCGGGCAGCGTCATGTCGGCGGTACGGCCATGGCCGTCGGCGTCCAGGGTGATGTCACCGGTCTTCACCGTCGTGCCCTTGGGCTTGCCGGTCGGGGCCCAGGCCTCGATGTGCCAGTCCACCCGCTGCCGGCCGTCGAAGTGGAAGGCGTCCAGGTAGAACGAGCACACGTGCGGCTCGTTGCGCTGGTCGTGCTCGTCCGTCGCGGACTTGTGGATCTTCACATCGCCGTTGTCGCCGCGAGCCGAGGCGTGGGCGGACGGAGCGGTCAGCAGCGCTGCTGAGGCGACGGCGACAAGGGCGCCGGCGCGCATGAGGGTAGGCATGGGCAGTCCATCTTCGGGAAACGGAACGGAAGATGTGGAGGGGGCCGGCCAAGCTTCCTGCCACGCGAGAACCCGGTCAAGCCACAGGAATCCCGTCGCGTCCCATCTGTGACCGTACGCCTCGAACGTCTCAGTCACGATCAGAGAACGCAAAGGTTTTCTACGGAAGAACGAACGGAAAGGCGAACGGAAGAACGAACGGAAAGGCGAACGGAAGGACGAGCGTAAGAACGAGCGGAGAAGAGCGGCGAGAAGAGCGTGCGGAGAAGATCCCCGGCCCCCGGCTCACAGCGCCACGAACGCCGCCGTCACCAACGCGACCCCCGCACCCGCCAGCACCCACGCCGCACGCCTCAGCCGCAGCCCGCCCGCCACCACCACCGACGCCATCAGCAGGGCGCCGGCCAGCGGAAGCCACGCGTACAGGATCCCCGCCGGACCCGAACGGACGACCTCGTCCGTGCCCGGCTTCACCACCACGGTGTACGTGCGCCCCCGCTGCACCGCCACCGGCTGCTTGATCACCACCCGTGCACGGGCGCTCGCCCCGGCCGACGACGGCGTGAACGGACCACTGCACGCCCCCGCCCCGCACCCCGTCACCTCGACCGTGCCGCGCTCGCGCCCCTTGGTCAGCATCAGGTGCTGCGCGGTACCCCAGGAACCCCACACACCACCGACGAGAATCAACAGGACGACCACGCCCATCAGCGCACCCCGGCCCCAGCGGAGCGTGACGGACCAGGCCCGGCGGGAGCGGGCGGCGGCAGCAGGCATGGCGGGGATCATTGGCCATCGCTGCGTGTGCGGTCAACCCGAGCCGGCGGCCCGCATCGTCCGGAACGGACGCTCCCGGCCGCAACTTCCCTAAGATGAACGACAGATGGATGCGCGCGGCACTAGGGACATCTGGGGGGATCGATGGGTGCGTTGCTCTTCATCCACGGCACCGGCGTCAGGCAACCGGCGTACGCCGAGACGCTGGAACTGCTGCGCGCCAGGCTCGGGGACATCGCACCGCACTCCCGCGTGCACGACTGCTACTGGGGCGAGGCCTTCGGGGTCCCGGCAGACGTCGGGGCGGCCGCCCTGCCCGGAGCCCCGGTCCCCGAGCCGGAACCCGCGGCGGACGAAGACCTGGACCCCGAGGACCTGGACCCCGACGACCGGGACGCCGTCGTCTGGGGCGCCCTCTACGAGGACCCACTCGCCGCACTGCGCCGGCCCGGAACCGACGCGGGCGGTTTCGGGGACGCCGACGGGCCGATGTTCGGCGACCGCTCCGGCCCGCAAACCGAGGCACGCGCCCGCGCCCTCGCCGCGGACCCACCCGCCCGGCTGGAGCAGCTCCTCGCGACCGCCGGAGCCCTCGAGGACTTCCGCGCCTCCCTGACCGCGGTCCTCGACAGCGACACCGGGCGCGACGCCCTCACTCACGGCCTCGGCCCCGGCGAGCTGCCCGCGGCCGTCGCCACCGCCGCCGTGGCGCACCTCCTGGGCGGCGCGGTCCGGCGGGGCACGCCCGTCCTGTGGACCACCGACGAACGCGACGAGGCCGTACGGATCATCACCGGTGAACTGGGCGGCCGGCCCCGCGGCATCGGCCTGGGCGTGTTCCTGCTGCACGGATGGGCCGCCCACAAGCTCGGTGTGATGCGCGCCGTCGAGAAGAGACGCGCCTGGCTGATGACACGGATCCACCCCCAGGCCGGTGACGTCCTGAAATACCTGGCCCGCGGCGCCGGGCTGCGCCTGTTCATCAAGGAGCGCGTCGCCGCCGTCACCCGCGACCACGGCCCCGTCGTGCTGTTCGCCCACAGCCTGGGCGGCATCGCCGCCGTGGACCTGCTCGCCCAGGAAGAGCTGCCCGGCGTGCGGCACCTGGTCACCGTCGGCTCACAGGCCGCCCACCTGCACGAGATCGGCGGGCTGCCCGGTCTCGCCCCCGGCAAGCCGCTGCCCGAGCACTTCCCGGCCTGGACCAACGTCTACGACGCCCGCGATCTCCTCGGCTTCCCCGCGGAGCCCGTCTTCCCCGGCCGGGTACGGGACGTCGAACTCAGCAGCGGCCAGCCCTTCCCCGCCGCACACAGCGGCTACTTCCCCAACCCGGAGGTCCACCGGTTGCTCGCACGCGTCCTGACGACCGGAGCATGACCGCGGCCCTGGAGGACGTCGACCCGCGGTACACGTTCGCGGTACTCGTCGGCGTGGAGACCTACGGAGACGACAGCTACCTCTTTCCGCTCCCGGGGGCCGCCGTCGACGCCCTCAGCCACGCGGCCTGGCTGCGCGCCAACGGCGTACCCGCCGAGAACATCCGGCTGTGCGTGTCCGTCACGGCCGCCAACCGCGAACGCGTCACCAGGGCCGCCGAAGACCTCGGAGTACCCCTCCTCGGCGCCACCCAGAACGAGATCTGGAAGGTCCTCGACGAGGAACTGCCCACCTGGCGGGGACACCTGCTGTGGTTCGCCTGGAGCGGTCACGGCGCCCTGGCCCCGGGCGCCAGGCAGCAGAAACTCTTCTACGCCGACGCCGCACGCCACCGCGAGCTGACCCTCTCCACGGAGAACTTCCAGGAAACCCTCCTGCACAGCCCCCGCTACGCCGGCATCGCCCGCAAGGTCCTCCTCGTCGACGCCTGCCGGCAGTACCAGCCGGCGATCGAGGGCGCCGGAGGCATGCGCTTCCCCAGCCCGCCCCCGCGCAGCGCCTCCTCCCGCCTGATGAGCCTGTACGCCACCCAGGACGGCGCCACCGCGTCCGACGGCAGGGAAGGCCGGGGCGGCGCGTTCACCGAGGCACTGATCGCGGAACTGACCGCCGCGCCCGTCTGGCCCGCCGACCCCCAGAGCCTCATCGACGCCGTCCGCACCCGGATGGCCGCCGACAACAGCCGACAGATCCCGTACCTCGACGCCCGCTACTGGAGCGGCGACCTCGACAACTGGGGACGCCTGACCCCGCGCAACGCCGGGCTGCTCACCCACCGCGACGCCCTGCACCTGCTGCAACGCAAGGGCACCTACCTCAGCGACGACCATCTGCCCTACGTCGCCCCCCAGGACCCGCAGCACCCCGCCACCCCCGACAACCTGCTGGCCCGCCTGGCCGACCCGCCGGCCGACGAGTTCGGCGAACCCCTCCGAGGGGTCCTCCTCACCGCGCCCGGCGGCGTCGGCAAGACCCGTACCTGCCTGGAAGTGGCCAAACGCGCCCAAGACAAGGGTTGGCAGGTCCTGCACGCGGCCAAGGACGCCCGGCTGACCGCGAACGACCTCCTGGAAGAGATCCGGGAGGACCTCAGGGCCCAGCCGGACCGGCGGATCCTCCTCGTGTTCGACTACCTCGACACCCAGGAATCCCTCGACCTGCACGGCCTCGCCGCCAGCCTGACCACCGAGGACCCCGACGGCAGCCGGATCGCCTGCCTGGCCTCCGCCCGCCCCGGCGCCCTCCGCCTGCTGCGCAAGCGCGGCTCCGAGGAACTCTTCGAGGAAGTCGAGCTCCTCGACGACGAAACCTACGAACGCGCCGTCGCCGCCCAGATCTTCGAAAGAGTGGCCCCCACCGCCTTCGACGCCTGGGACTTCACCGACATGGCGAAGATATGCGGCACCCGCCCCGTACTCGCCCTGCTGCACGCCCTCGCCGTCGAACGACACCTCCGAGGGCTGCTCGACACCGGACAGCCGATCCCGGCGGCCCGCCAGCTCCAATGGCCCGTGGCCCGTTCCAAGACGCTCCTGCGCTGGCTCAACCTGCGCACCCCCGAAGGACTCGCCCCGCACGGCGCACCCCCCGGCGCCGCACCGGACCGCGCCCTCCTGCTCGCCGCGACCGCCGCCGCCCTCGCCTGCCCCCAGCCGCGCGACGCCGTCGAACGGGCCGTCGACCGCTGCCTCGCCGACGGCCCCGGCACCGAGGACGGCGAGGGCATCGTCAACCGGCTCGTGGCGCTCGGCTGGCTCCTGCTGCCCACCACCGACGGCCCGGACACCGTGGAAGCGATCCACGACATCGTCGCCGACGCCTTCCTCCAGCAGACCTGCCTGCAGGAAGGGGAAGCCGTCCACCCGGCCTCCCTCAAGCAGCTCCTCGACGCCTTCCTCGGCGACCCCCCGTCCTTCCAGCGGGCCATCGGACACATCGGCCGCTGGTCCCTCGAACTGTCCGCCCGGCAGCAGACAGAACTGGAACGAACGTTCCGCAACTGGATCAAGAACAACTCGACAGCCGTCGTCGACATGCTCCTCGGGCAGCCCCGCGACGGCATGCGCACCCTCGTCGCGATGATCTCCACCACCCCATGGCGTCAGGCCATCACCGACGCCTGGGACAGCATCGTCACCCCCTGGACGGAACGCATCGAAGAGCCGTCCCTCGTGCGGACCTTCCTCGCCGACGCCGTCCGCAACTGCGCCCAGCCCGTCCCCGACATCCTCCTGGAACGCACACGGACCTGGCTGGACCACCACACCGACACCGACCCCGACGCGATCGCCCTGATCAACACCCTGCTCCAGGCGGCCGACCTGCCCGACCCCTACCGCGACCACCTCGAAAGCCTCACCCTGAGCTGGCTGGACAAGCACGGCACCGACCCCGGCGCCGGCCCCCGGCTCCAGAGCCTGCTGCACCACGCCGGCCACAGCCCGGCCGTCGTGGCGGCCGCCCGCCGCCACGCCATCGCACTGGCCCACCACCTCCGCACCGAACTCGGCAGCGACAGACTGCTCACCGACCTGCTCCGCTCCACCGACACCGAATCGGACGACTGGCCCACCCTGCTCGAAGCCGCCCACGAATGGCTGAAGCAGCACGCCACCCGCGAACGCGCCGAATTCGTCTTCACCGCCGCACTCCGCCGACGCGCACTGCCCGACTCCAAGGCCGAACACTTCGCCAAACTGGCCCTCAAGTGGCTCGCCATCCACGGCCGCGACGTGGGAGCCGGATTCCTCCTGACCGACCTCATCGACCGGCCCGGCCTGCCCGACAGGATCCTCCGGCAGGTGAACGACCACGGCCACGCGTGGGTCGCCATCCACGGCACCGAGGTCCGCGCCTCCTTCGTCCTCGCCCAACTGCTCCAGAGCCACCGGAGCCGGCCCTCCCACGGCGACTCCGCCACGACCGTCGCCCGCGCCCTCACCTGGCTCGACGCACACGCCGACACCACGGCCGCCGACTACATCCTCAGACTCCTGCTCAGGCTCCCCGACGCCGCCACCGACACCCACGACGCCACCGCCGTCGCCCACCAGTCCTTCGACCACGCACTCACCTGGCTGGAGAAGCACGGCCCGGCATCCGACGACACCCAGACACTCAGCTACCTGCTCGCCCGCGGCACCGAACTGACCCCCGAACAGAAGACCCGCGCCGTGACCGTCGCACTGCACCGACTGAAACCACCCCCCGCCCCCCAGCCCAAGGACAGCCACCCGCTGCGCGAACTCCTCAGGATCCGGGAACTCCCCCCACAGCACCAGGAACCCGTCTTCACAGCCGCCATGACCTGGCTCGACGTCCACAACGACATCCTCGACGCCTCCTTCGTGCTCGCCCCGCTCCTGCACCGGGCACGCCACCGCGAAGCGCAGGACGTCCTCTCCTTCGCCGTCGACCGCACCCTGAACTGGCTCGATCAATTCCGCACCGACGAGAGAGCCGGCCATGTCCTACGGGCACTGCTGACGTGCAAGGACGTCGCCACCGACCACCTCGACGCCGCCACCGTCGCGGACCAGGCCTTCGAACACACCCTCGCCTGGCTCGAGGAACACGGCACCCCACAGGAACCCGAGACCCAGGAACAGGCGCAGTCCCTCCTGCAACACCTCCTCGCACGCAGTCCCGAACTCACCCCCGACCAGACCGAACGCGCCGTACGAGAGACACTCGCCCGACTCCGCGACCAGCACCGCAACAACAGGACGACCGACACCAACCCCCTGCTGGAACAGCTCCTGAAACTCCCACCCCTGCCCCCCGACACGGAAAAGAGCGTCATCCGCCGCGCGAAGAAATGGCTCGGCCACCGGCCCGAGGACCTGACCTTCGACGACTCCTTCGTCCTCAGCCCACTGCTGCACCGGCTCGAAGAAGCCGAGATCCCCGACGCCCCCGCCCTGCGCGCGGGACTCGCCTGGCTCGACCGCTTCGGCACCACCGAAGAAGCCAGCTTCGTCCTGCGCCAGCTCCTCAAAATCCAGGCACTCCCCCCGGAGACGGAAGAACGCGCCCTCCACCACGCGGCCGCATGGCTCGAACGGCACAGACTCCTGGAGGCCGCGTCCTACGTGCTGGCCCCCACCCTGCTGAGAATGCAGCAAGCCGGACTGCCCGACCCCGGAACAGTCCAGCAGGCCCTCGACTGGCTCGTCGCCCACCGGGACAGCGAACACGCCTGGCGCGTCCTCAGCCGCCTCGCCGAGTACACCGGATCCGCCCCCCACCGCGCCGCCCTACAGGACTACGCACAGGCCTGGATCGCCGCCCACCCGGACGCCACCACCGAGCACCTCCACCACCTGGAACGCTGCTTCGCGACACCGGTCACGAGTTGTACGCGCTCTGCGCCCGCTCCAGACCCTCTGTGACCAGACACTCCACCGCGTCCGCCGCCCGCTCCACGAAGTAGTCCAGCTCCTTGCGCTCCACCGAGGAGAAGTCCTTCAACACGAAGTCCGCCACCTGCATACGGCCCGGCGGACGCCCGATCCCGAACCGCACCCGGTGATACTCCCGCCCCATCGCCTTCGAGATCGACTTCAGCCCGTTGTGACCGTTGTCGCCACCACCCAGCTTCAGCCGCAACGTTCCGTAATCGATGTCCAGCTCATCGTGCACCGCGACGACGTTCCCCACCGGCACCTTGTAGAAATCCCGCAGAGCGTTCACCGGGCCACCCGACAGATTCATGAACGACATCGGCTTCGCCACGACCACCCGACGGCTCCCCGGACCCGGCGGCCCGATCCGCCCCTCCACGACCTGCGCCTGCGCCTTGCCCGCCCGCTTGAACTTCCCCCCGATCCGCCCCACCAGCAGATCAGCCACCATGAACCCCACATTGTGCCGGTTCATCGCGTACTCGGACCCCGGATTACCCAGCCCCACGATGAGCCAGGGCGCCCCTGCGTCGGTCGTCACGTCCACGTCTCCTCGAATACGCGCCAGCCGCCACTCCCCAGGGAGCAGCGGCTGACGAAACGGTGTCGATGAGGGATCAGGCCTCCGCAGCGGCCTCTTCGCCCTCGCCCTCGACGGCCTCCTCGGCCTGCGCGGCCAGCACCTGCAGAACCACCGCGTCCTCGTCCACAGCCAGCGTCACACCGCTCGGCAGAGCGACGTCCTTGGCGAGCACGGACGCGCCGGCCTCCAGACCCTCGACCGAGACCGTCAGCGCCTCGGGGATGTGCGTGGCCTCGGCCTCCACCGGCAGCGCGTTCAGGACGTGCTCCAGCAGGTTGCCGCCCGGGGCCAGCTCACCCTCGGCGTGCACCGGGATCTCGACCGTGACCTTCTCGCCGCGCTTCACCAGCAGCAGGTCCACGTGCTCCAGGAACCCCTTGATCGGGTCACGCTGCACGGACTTCGGGATCGCCAGCTCGTTGGACTTGCCGTCGATGTCCAGCGCGATCAGGACGTTCGGCGTACGCAGCGCCAGCAGCAGGTCGTGACCCGGGAACGTCAGGTGCAGCGGCTCCGAGCCGTGCCCGTACAGCACGCCCGGAACCTTGTTGTCGCGGCGGATACGACGCGCGGCACCCTTGCCGAACTCGGTGCGCGTCTCGGCGGCGATCTTCACCTCGGACATCTCTCACTCCTCGTAGTAGTACGTAGGACAAACGGTCGGGGTCACCCGGCCACGAACGGCCTGCTACGAAGAGCGCGTCGATAACGGACCGCCGCATCCCGAAAAACGAGTGCGGCCTCCCTCGCCGAGCAACTGCAGCAGTTTACCCGCACAAGAAGGCCGCACCCAAAACGATCTCCGCCGGCCCCGAGACCCGGGGCCCTACGGAACCGGACTCACTGCTCGTCGAACAGACTCGTCACCGAACCGTCTTCGAACACCTCACGCACCGCACTCGCGATCGTCGGCGCGATCGACAACACCGTGATCTTGTCCAGATCCCGGCCCAGCTCACCCGGCGTCGGCAGCGTGTCCGTGAACACGAACTCACTCACCCGCGAATTCTTCAGCCGGTCCGCCGCCGGACCCGACAGCACACCGTGCGTCGCCGTCACGATCACGTCCTCCGCACCGTGCGCGAACAACGCGTCCGCCGCCGCACAGATCGTGCCACCCGTGTCGATCATGTCGTCGACCAGCACACACACCCGGCCCTCGACCTCACCCACGACCTCGTGCACCGTCACCTGGTTCGCGACGTCCTTGTCACGCCGCTTGTGCACGATCGCCAGCGGCGCACCCAACCGGTCACACCAACGGTCCGCGACCCGCACCCGACCCGCGTCCGGCGACACCACCGTCAGCTTGTCCCGGTCCACCTTCGTGCCCACATAGTCCGCCAGCAGCGGCAGCGCGAACAGATGATCCACCGGACCGTCGAAGAAACCCTGAATCTGATCCGTGTGCAGGTCCACCGTCAGAATCCGGTCCGCACCCGCCGTCTTCATCAGATCAGCGATCAGACGCGCCGAAATCGGTTCACGCCCACGGTGCTTCTTGTCCTGCCGCGCGTAACCGTAGAACGGCACGATCACAGTGATCGAACGCGCCGACGCACGCTTCAGCGCGTCGATCATGATCAACTGCTCCATGATCCACTTGTTGATCGGAGCCGTATGGCTCTGGATCAGGAAGCAGTCGGCACCCCGCGCCGACTCCTGATAACGAACATAGATCTCACCGTTCGCGAAATCGAAGGCCTTCGTCGGGACGACCCCGACACCCAGCTCGTGGGCGACCTCCTCGGCAAGCTCGGGGTGGGCGCGGCCGGAGAAGAACATCAACTTCTTCTGGCCGGTCGTCTTGATCCCGGTCACAGCACTGTCTCCTCAGAGGTGTTCGCAGCTGAATGTCGAGACGACCTCGCCACCACGGACGAGGAACCGCCTCAAGCTGATGGGGTGCGGGTGTGCACTTATCACGGTACGCCGTCCCAGACGCACCCGATTCCGGTCAGGACTCGCCCTCCACCTCCCGGGACGCCGCCTCGGCCGCCTTCGCCGCCGCGCTCCCGGGACGCTTACGAGCCACCCAACCCTCGATATTCCGCTGCTGACCGCGGGCCACGGCCAGCGAACCGGGCGGCACGTCCTTCGTGATCACCGACCCGGCAGCGGTGTACGCACCGTCCCCCACCGTGACAGGCGCCACAAACATGTTGTCCGACCCCGTCTTGCAGTGAGACCCGACGGTCGTGTGGTGCTTGTTCTCCCCGTCGTAGTTCACGAAGACACTCGCGGCACCGATGTTCGTGTACTCGCCGATCGTCGCATCACCGACATACGACAGATGCGGCACCTTCGTACCCTCACCGATCGACGCGTTCTTCGTCTCCACATACGTACCGATCTTGGACTTCAGCCCCAGCCGGGTACCCGGACGCAGATACGCGTAAGGACCCACCGAAGCCTGCGGCCCCACCACGGCACCATCCGACACCGTGTTGTCCACCCGCGCCCCGGCACCCACCTCGGTGTCCTTCAACCGCGAGTTCGGACCCACCTCGGCACCCTCACCCACATGCGTCGACCCCAGCAACTGGGTACCGGGATGAACCACCGCGTCCTGCCCGAAGGTCACGGTCACATCGACCCACGTCGTCGCCGGATCCACGACCGTCACACCGGCCAGCATGGCGGACGTCAGCAGCCGGTCGTTCAGAATCCGACGCGCCTGAGCGAGCTGCACCCGGTTGTTGATGCCGGCGATCTCCCGATGATCCACGGCAACCGACGCCCCCACCCGGTGCCCGGCCTCCCGCAGAATCCCCAGCACATCCGTCAGGTACTCCTCACCCTGACTGTTGTCCGTCCGGACCTGCTTCAGCGCCTGCGCCAGCAGCCGGCCGTCGAAAGCGAACACACCCGAGTTGATCTCACGAATCGCCCGCTGGGCGTCGTCCGCGTCCTTGTGCTCGACGATCGCCGTGACGGCACCCGAGTCGTCCCGCACGATCCGGCCGTAACCGGTGGCGTCCGGAACCTCCGCGGTCAGCACCGTGACCGCGTTGCCGTCGGCGGCGTGCGCGGCGGAGAGCCGCTGCAGCGTCTCACCGGTCAGCAGCGGAGTGTCACCGCACACCACCACGACCGTCCCCTCGACGAACCCGCCGAGCTCCTCCAGAGCCATCCGCACGGCATGCCCCGTACCGTTCTGCTCGGCCTGCACGGCCGTACGGACACCCGGGTCGATCTCGGCCAGGTGCGCGGTGACCTGCTCCCGGGCGTGGCCCACGACGACGACGAGATTCTCGGGCTTCAACTCGCGCGCGGAGGCGAGCACATGCCCGACGAGGGAACGGCCACAGAGCTCGTGCAGAACCTTGGGTGTGGCCGACTTCATACGGGTGCCCTCACCCGCTGCGAGAACAACGACGGCGGCCGGGCGGTTGGCGCTCACGGGGATGCCCTTCGGCTTCGTGGGTGGGGTGGACATCCGCAGGATACCGGGGTGTTTCCCGGGGGACATGCGAGCGGGCCCTGACGGTGCTGTCAGGGCCCGGGTGTATTGGGCTCCCCTGCCAGGACTCGAACCTGGAACAAATCATCCAAAGTGACCCGTGTTGCCAATTACACCACAGGGGAGTGCATAGGCGTCCTAAACGGACATTCTGCTAGTCCGTTGAGGTCGCGGCACCTACTATGCCGCACCACCAGCCTTCGACGCGACGGTACAGCTCGGCGCTCTGTCGCACGGTGATTACGAGACAGCCGCGGTAGGAATCGCCGGTGTTCTTGCGCACCGTCTTGGGGTTGTGACGTTTCAAGGTGGTCTTGCCGAAGGCGCTCCGGTCTCCCTCGACGAGGTCCGCCCAGTACCGCTCGGCTGCTTCCACGTCGGCTGTCTCGTGAATCATCAGGCGATAGCTGAGGCGCTCCCGCTCGATTCCCAGAAGGTCCAGCCAGGCCAGGAACAGCCGGATCATGTCAGGGTCGCTGTTGACGAACGTGACCCGCTCGCGACGCGCGTGGGGCTTGTCTTTGGTGCCCTCGGCCCAGTACAAGGCCACGCCCGCGATGAACAGTTCCCGATCGGAGAGTTCGCCGATTTCCAGGGCGGCGGCCGCCTTAGTCTGCTGTCGCTGCTCGTCCCGGACCGCCAGTTCATGCTCCCAGCGCTTCCTGGCTGCCAGCTTCGCCTGCTCGGTACGATCGCGGCGCTCTGGTTTCGGCAGGTCCCGCACCCAAAGCGACACCGAGCCCCGGGAGCACCCGAGCTCCACCTGGATCTGGTCGTACGTCCAGCCCTGGAGTCGTAGCTCCCGGGCTCGCGCCCGTAGGTCGTCCTTCGCGTTCGGGCGCTTCGTCCATTCCGGTGGCGGCTCTCCCTCCAGAAGCCGGTTGAGGATGTCGTTGTTGTCGACGTGCAGCCGGTCACGGATCTGCCGGCGGCTGAGGCCCGCGCGCCGTAGCGCCACCGCCCGCTCCCGTAGTCCCTCGAAGTCCGCGTACTTGCCGTGTGCGTGTGCCATGGGCATAACCTCTGGGCGGAATCCGTCCTTCCGGGGTCGAACGGTGTGCGATTCAGCAGTTCGAGGGATTCCGGGGCGTTTCGCTTCTGTTCGGTTACGGAGTGTGGTGTGGCGCAGTCGTGGAAACTCGCCGGAAAAGCCGCGCCCGGCGACCGTAGGCTGGGGTCATGACCACGTCGGGGGAAGTGCACGCCGCGGCCGGGGGGCCGTGGTGGTGGGTGCGGTGGCGTAGTGCCGTGCTGGACATCGGGCTCGCGGCGGTGTCGGCCGTGGAGTGTTCGGTGGAGGGGCTTCAGTTCTCGCGGGATGCCGGTCTGCCGGTTCCGGTGGGGATGGTGTTCGGGCTGTTCGCGGGGCTGACGTTGCTGTTGCGGCGGCGGTGGCCGATTGCGGTCGTGCTGGTGAGCATCGCGATCACGCCGGCCCAGATGGGGTTCCTGATGGGCCTTGTCGGGTTGTACACGCTGGCTGCGTCGGAGTTGCCTCGGCGGATCATCGGTGCGCTGGCCGGGATGTCGTTCGTGGGGATGTTCGTCGTCACGTATGTGCGGGCGCATCAGGGGATGGTGCGGGGGGATCTGTCGATCGCCGGTGGGTTCATTCCGTTTCTGTCGGTGACGACCGCTTTGGGGATGACCGCTCCTCCGGTGTTGCTGGGGTTGTACGTGGGGGCCCGGCGGCGGTTGATGGAGAGCTTGCGGGAGCGGGCGGATTCGCTGGAGCGGGAGCTGATGCTGCTTGCGGAGCGTGCGGAGGAGCGTGCGGAGTGGGCGCGGAGCGAGGAGCGGACGCGGATCGCGCGGGAGATGCATGACGTCGTCGCGCATCGGGTGAGTCTGATGGTGGTGCATGCCGCGGCGCTTCAGGCTGTGGCGCGGAAGGATCCCGAGAAGGCGGTGAGGAATGCCGCGCTGGTGGGGGACATGGGGCGGCAGGCGCTGACCGAGTTGCGGGAGATGCTGGGTGTGTTGAGGAGCGGGGAGGGGGGTGTGGTGCGGTCGGCTCGGCCGGCTGTGCCTCTTGCGGCGGTGGGGGTGGCGGCTGCGGCTGCCGCGTCGCGGGCTGTGGGGCCGGATGGGTCCGAGGGGCCTTGTCTTGCGGAGTTGGAGGAGTTGGTCGGGCAGTCCGCCGCGGCGGGGATGGTGGTGGATCTGTCGGTGGAGGGGGAGGTGCGGTCGTATGCGCCGGAGGTGGAGCAGACGGCGTACCGGGTGGTGCAGGAGGCGTTGACGAACGTCCACAAGCATGCGGCGGGGGCGAAGACGCATGTGAGGTTGGCGCATCGCAGTGCGGAGATCGCGATGCAGGTGGAGAACGAGCCGCCGCCGGAGCCGGGGTCGGCTCGGGCGGCGGGGTTGCCGAGTGGGGGCAATGGCCTGCTGGGGATGAAGGAGCGGGTCGGTGCGTTGGGTGGGGTGTTCGTGTCGGGGCCGACGGAGGCGGGTGGGTTCCGGGTGTCGGCGGTGATTCCGGCGCGGGTGGCCTGAGTCAGCCTGCGGTGAGTCGTGCGGGTTCGATTCCTGTGAGCAGGGTGGTGAGTCCGTGGTCGATGTCGGGGCCGAGGTACCAGTCGCCGGTGTGGTCGAGGGCGTAGACGCGGCCTTCGGTGTCGATGGCGAGGAGGGTGTGGTGGTCGGTCTCCGCGCCGAGGGGGCTGACTTCGGTGTCGAGGGCGCGGCCGAGGTCGCCGAGGGTGCGGGCCATGTGGAGGCCGTGCAGCGGGTCGAGGTGGAGGGTGGCGGGGGCGAGTTGGCGGCCGGGGCCCTGGGGGGTGATGGTCAGGCCGCCGAATTCGGCCCAGGCTTCGACGGCGGCGGGGAAGACGGCGTGCCGGTGGCCTGCGGGTGAGGTGTGGCCGCGGAGGGTGTCGGCCCAGATTTCCGCTTGTTTTATGTCCCAGCGGCCGGGTTGCCAGCCTGCGGTGCGCAGGGCGGCGTCGACGGGGGCGGGGAAGCGGGTGGTCGAGGTGCGGTCGGCGTGCATCTGTCTTCGTTCGTCGGTGGGGTGTCAGTCCTGCGGTGTGGGGTCGATGATGCGGACGCCGAAGTGGGCGCTGAGTGCGGTGCAGGCGCGGCAGGGTGGGGCGAAGCTGCCGTGGAGGGGGTCGCCGTCTTCGCGGATGCGGCGGGTGGTGAGTTTGGCGTGTTTGAGGGCTTTGCGGGCTTCGCCGTTGGTCATGGGTTTGCGGGCGGCGCGTTTGCTGCGGGTGGCGTCGGCGGCGGTGATGTGGCGGGAGATGAGGATGGTTTCGGCGCAGCGTCCGGTGTAGCGGTCGCGTTGGCTGCTGGTGAGGGTGTCGAGGAAGTCCTGGACGAGGGGGTGCAGGGCGGGGGGTTGGTCGCCGCGGGCGGCGGTGCCGGTGAGGGTGGTGCCGCGGACGGAGAGGGCGGCGGCGATGGTGGGGAGTATGCCGTCGCGGCGGTGGCGGAGGGTGGGGGCGGGGGGTGTGTCGGTGGTGCTCCAGCCGATGCGCGGGTCGCCGGTGGTGTCTGTTGGTGCGGTGTTCATGGTTGTCTTTCCCCTCCCTTGCATCCCCCCGGTGGGGACACAGACTGCCAAATGCCGTGGCGGGTGCGGAAGCTGGGGCGGTGCGACACGCCCGTGTCGGGTCGTTCGGTGACGGTGGGGTGACGGCTGGTCATGTGGGGTGGCGGGCTGGTGGGTGGGGGAGTGGTGGGCCGGTGACCGGTGTCGTCGTACCGCATAGGCTGTCGGCGTCCGTGATCCGTGATCGCCGTTCAGGCCAGACAGAAAGCCGCAGGGGGCAACCGTGACGACAGGTCGGCTCGGGCTGGGGGCACCGTCCAGCCGCCAGGCTGGGGGACAGGTCGCGCCGCCGAACGCGGCGTACGCCGGGCAGGTCGTGCATTTTCCGGACCCGGTGAGGGCGGCTCGTCATCCGCGGGGGGTGCGGGTCGACGAGTACGGGTATCCGGATTTCTCGCCGTATGCCCGTGCGGCGGCGGAGATCGCGGAGCCGCCGGAGGGTTTCGGTGTGGATGAGTTGCGGTTGACGGACTACGTGTCGGCGAACGCGGCGTTGGCGGCGTCGGGGCACGAGTTGTGGGACACGGTCGCGTCGGTGGCGACGCCGCACGGCTGGACGTGGCATCACGTGCGGGGGGCGCGGCGGCTGGAGTTGGTTCCGGTCGAGGTGAAGGCGTTGTTGCGGCATCACGGGGGGATCGCGACGGCGAAGGTGGACCAGGGGAAGCGGGGGACGCGGCCGTTGCAGGAGACGCGGCCGGTGCATTTCGGGTTGCCGAAGTCGTCGGTGGCGGTGACGGAGTCGCAGGTGCAGGGGGTCGAGGAGGATCTGGGGTATCGGCTGCCGGGTGCGTACCGGTCGTTCCTGAAGGCGGCGGGTGGTTGTGCGCCGGTGGGTGCGGCGCTGGACGCGGAGTTGGGTCTGCTGGTGGACCAGCCGTTCTTCACGGTGCGGGACGAGGCGGCGGTCAATGACCTGGTGTATGTGAACAAGTGTCTGCGTGACCATCTGACGAAGGACTATCTGGGCGTCGGGTTCGTGCAGGGCGGGTTGCTGGCCGTGAAGGTGAAGGGTGACCGGATCGGTTCGGTGTGGTTCTGCGCGTATGACGATGCGCGGGATGTGGATGCGTCGTGGACGCCGGCGGAGCGGGTGGAGCGGTTGTTGCTGCCGTGCGGTGACGACTTCGACGAGTTCCTCGGGCGGCTTGCGGGTGATCCGCCGGAGTTGGAGACGGTGGCGAATCTGATGGTGGACGGCGGGTTCGCGCGTGCGGTGCCAGTGGGGTCGGCGTCTTCGGAGTCTGCGGCGTCTTCGGTGGGGGAGTGAGTTCGGCTGTGGTGACGTTCGCGCAGGCGCAGGAGCGCGCGGAAGAGTGGATCAACGGGGATGTGCCGGCGTATCTGCACCGTGAGGTGCGGGTGCGGGAGTTCGACCTCGGGTTCGTGGTGTGGGCGGAGGACCGGGAAGGGGGGCCGCGGTCGGACGGGGGTGCGCAGCGGCTGGTGATCGCCCGGGACAGTGGTGAGGCGACGCTGTGGCCGGGGCTTCCGGTGGGTGAGGTGATCCGCCGGTACGAGGAGCGGTACGGGACGCGGGACGCGGAAGCGGCGCCTGCGCCTGCGGCCCGGGTGGATCTGAACCAGACGTCGTTCCTGTTGACGCCGCCGGAGTGGCTCCAGGAGGCGGCGGACAGGAGGGGGACTGCGGATCGCGGGACCTCCGGTGACGGTGTGGCGGAGGGTGCGGGTGCGCGTCCGGCCGCGGCGGCTTCTCCGGGTGGGTCGGGTACGGCGTGGCCTGCGGCCGGGGGTGGCGAGGAGGTGCCGGAGACGTCCGCGGGGGATACGCCGTGGGCGGGGACCGACACGAGCGCGGAGGCGGGCGAGGACGGTTCGGTGCCGCTGCCTCGGACGGTGTTCGCGCCGCCGCTGAGCGACGCGGCCGAGGGTGCGGCCCCGAGTGCCGCGGCGTCGGGCGCGCCGGGTGCTGCGGGTGCTCCGGGTGACCTTCGGGCCCCTGGGGCGCCGGCGTACGGCTACCCGCAGCCTTCGGGTGGTGTGCCGGGTACTCCGCCTCCGCCGGGTCCTGCGCAGACCCCGGGGGTGCCGGGTGGTCCGGGGGCGCCTGGGACTCCGTCGTACGGCTATCCACAGGTTCCGGGTGCGCCTGCGCCCGGCATGCCTGCGCCCGGTGCGTCTGCGCCCGGCATGCCTGCGCCCGCGCCCGGCGTGCCGCAGGCTCCCGCGCCGAACGCCGCGGACATCGCGGACGCCGCGACCAGCAAGGCGGCGCCTCCGCGGGGTGCGCGTGCCGGTGGTCCGCCCCATCCGCCGGGTGCGCCCGGGGTTCCGGGGGCGCGGCCGGGTGCGCTGCCGCCTCCGCCTCCTCCGCCGCCGCCCGCACCGGGCGCTCCGGGGGGCGGGTACGTGCCGACCCAGCTCGTCTCGCAGCTCGGCCCCGACGGGCCCGCGGGTGCCGCGGGTGCCCACACGCCTCCGCAGCCGGAGGCACCGCCGCCGGGCGGCCCCCGGCCGCCGGGTGCGCCGACGCCTCCAGGTGCGCCGCAGGCTCCGGGTGCGCCGAGTGCTCCCGGCGCGCCGAACCCTCCGGGTGGTGTGCCCGGGGGCGGCGTCCACCATGCGGCCACCGTGCTCGCGGACCCCAACCGGCCCGGCCCGGGCGCTCCGGGCGCCCCCAACCCCCCGGCCCCGCCGGGCTCTGCGTCCCTGCCCGCGGCTCCCGGGCAGCCCGGTGCTCCCGGGCAGCCCGGTGCTCCTGCCGTGCCGAACCCGCAGGGTTCCGCGCAGCCGCAGGGCGCCCCCGGTGCCGTACACCACGCCGAGACCATGCTGGCCGGGCCGCCGGCCGCAGGTCCCGGTGCACCCCCGCCGCCCCCTCCGGGCGTCCCCGGAGTGCCTCCGGGCGCCCCGCAGCCGCCGGGACCGCCCGTCCCCGGACCGCCCGTCCCCGGACCGCCCGTCCCGGGGCAGCCGGTGCCCGGGCAGCCCGTGCCCGGCGCCCAGCCGTCGTACGGTTATCCGCCGCAGGGCCCGCCGACGGTCGGACCGGGCTACCAGGCCGTGCTGCGCTACCGCGCGCAGGACGGTTCGGAGCAGCAGTTGATCCGGCGTTCGGCGCCGGGCACGCCGCACCCGGAGTGGCAGATCTTCCATGAGCTGCGTGCCATGAACGTGCCGCCGGACCAGGTGCTGGAGCTGCACACGGAGCTGGAGTCGTGCGAGCTGCCGGGTGCGTACTGTGCGCGGATGATCCGGGAGAACTGGCCGCAGGCGCGGATCACCAGCATCGCCCCGTACGGCACCGACCACGCTTCCCGCCAGCAGGGCATGCGGCAACTGCTCGCGCACCAGGGTGAGTTGCACCAGGTGGCGGACGGTCCGGCGCGTCCGGGGCCGGTGCGTGCGCCGTTGCCCCCGGTGCAGCCCGCGCCGCCGGTCCCGCCGGAGGGCATCGCGCAGGAGCTGGCCGGTTCCTTCGGTCCGGGGATCTTCCGGTTCGAGCAGGCGGCGGTGTCCCGGCAGGGCGTGCCGCCGATCGTGGCGCACACCCTCGTGGTGGCGGGACTGCCGTTCGACATGGGCCCGTTCTTCTGGGCGCAGGCGCAGCCGGGCCGTCCGGTGCCGACGCTGGCGGAGCTGGCGCAGGAGCGCGGGATGCAGCCGGCCCCGGACGCGGGTTCGTACCTGGTCGTGGGCAGCGACTTCGGCAAGGCGATCTGTGTGCAGTACGGGACGGCGAACATCGTCGCGGTGCCCGTGGAGGCGGGGCCGGGCGGTGCTTCCGTGCCGCCGCAGTTCGTGAACACGGGCCTGCCCGAGTTCGTGCGCGCCCTGGCTCTGCTGGGCCGGATGTGGCGGCTGCGGTACGGGCTCAGCCAGGAGCAGGCGGGCCGTTGGACGGTCGACTTCCAGGCCCAGCTCGCGTCCCTCGACCCGGCGGCGCTGAGTTCGCCGGAGAGTTGGTGGTCGGTGCTGCTGGAGCAGATGTGGGACGGTTTGTTGTGAGGCGTCGCTGACGTCTCGTCAGGGTCTGGGCCCGGTCGTACGGACGACCGGGCCCAGACCCTTTTTCGAGTGATCTCCGGCGGTATCCGTTGCTTGCATGTGGAGTGTCGCGTTATGAACGTTTCCGACTGATCCATCAAGATGTGCGCACAGTCATCGGCTCGTGTGGGTCAGGTGGAGAGGGGTTCCTCGTTGAGCAGCGCATCGCAGCCGCCGCACGACTTCGCGTCCGTGCGGCGCGGCTACCGTCCCGACCAGGTCGACGCCTACACCTCGGCCCTCTCGCGGGACCGCGACGCCGCCTGGGAGCGGGCCGCCCGGCTGACGGTGCTGGCCAAGGAGATGGAGGCCGATCTGCTGCGGCTGCGCGAGACGGTGGCGCAGCTTCCCGCGCAGACGTACGAGGGGCTGGGTGCAGGGGCCGGCCGGCTGTTCGACCTGGCGCGGGAGGAGGCCGAGGCCCTGCGGGAGGAGGCGCGGCAGGAGGCCGGGCGTGTGCTCGCGCAGGCGCAGGAGGAGGCGCGGCGGGTGCGGGACGAGGCGCAGGCGTACGCCGACGAGGTGCGCGGTGAGGCGGAGGAGCGGGTCCGCACGCGGCTGCTGGCGGCCCGCGCCGAGGCCGACGAGGTGCGGATCGCGGCGCGGCGTGAGGTGAAGGAGGAGCGCGGGGAGGCGCTGGCCGCGCTGCGTGAGGTGCGGCAGCGCACCGAGGCGCTCCTGGCCGAGCAGGAGCGGGAGCACGGCGAGCGCCGGGCGGAGGAGGAGCGCGTGGCGGCTGAACGGGTCGCCGAGGTGGAGGCGTGGGAGGCGGAGCGGGTGGCGCGTGCCGAGGCCGCGCTGGCGGAGGCGGAGCGGGAGCTGGCCGGGGCCGAGGAGTCGGCCCGGCAGGTGCAGCGGGATGCCCATGCGCGCGCCGCCGAGCTGGTCGCGGAGGCGAGGGTGCGGGAGGACCGGATCGCGCGGGAGACGGAGCGGGTGCTGCGGGAGCACGGCGAGATCTGGGACTGTGTGCAGGCCCAGATGGATCATGTGCGCAACAGCCTGGCGATGCTGACGGGCCGGGCGCCCGCGGAGTAGGCGGCCTCCGCGCGGGCCCGGCCGTTCGTCAGTCGCCCCTGCGGCCGGCCCCCGCCAGGATCCAGCCTTCCACCGCCTCGTACTGCCTGCGCTGCTCGGCGGCCTTGTCGCGGCCGGAGGCGAGCGTGCCCAGCCAGCCGTAGACGAAGCCCAGCGGGATGGAGACGAGGCCGGTGGTGGTGAAGGGGAACCAGTTGAAGTCGGCTTCGGGGAAGGCCGCGGCGGGTGAGCCCGAGACCAGGTTGGTGCCGGTCATCAGGACCACCACCGTCACCGTGCCCCCGATCAGCGTGCACAGCAGGCCGGTGCGGGTGTAGCGGCGCCAGAAGAGGCTGTACACCAGGGCCGGTGCGATCGAGGACGCGCCGATGCAGAAGGAGAGCGTGGCCAGCGGCTGCAGGCTGCGGTGCTGGACGAGGGTGGCGAGCAGGATCGCCACGGCGCCCACCGCCATCGCCGACAGGCGTGCCGTGGTCATCTCGCGTCGCGGGGGCATCTCGTGCTTCCGGGCCGCGAAGACGTCGTGTGCGAGGGAGTTGGCGCAGGACAGGATCATTCCGGCCACGGAGGCGAGGAGGGTCAGGAAGATCGCCGCTGTGACTGCGGTGAACAGCAGTGTCGCGCCGGTCGACACGTCCGTCCCGAGCGCGGCCCGGGAGCCCAGCAGGTAGGCCGAACGGCCCTGGGGGTCGGCCGCCGCGATGGTCTCGCGCCCGATCAGGGCGGTCGCGCCGAAGCCGACGACCGTGATGACGGGCACGAACAGGGCCACCGACGGCACCGCCCAGGACATCGAGCGGCGCACCTGCGGGGCGCTGTTCGCCGTGTACATGCGCATGGTGATGTGCGGTAGACAGGCGCCGCCGAGCACCACCGTCAGCTCGGAGCTGATCATGTCGAGGCGGGGGGCCGGGCCGCCCGCGAACTCCAGGCCGGAGTGGAGGAAGGCGGGGCCGACGCCGCTGTTCTTCGCGGCGGCCGCGAACAGCGCGCCCGGGTCCCAGTCGAAGCGGTGCAGGATCAGCGCGGCGACGGCCAGGCCGGAGCCGAGCAGCATCACGATCTTCAGGATCTGGATGAGGGCCGTGCCTTTCATGCCGCCGATCGCCGCGTAACTGATCATCAGTGCGCCGAGTCCGATGATGCAGCCCGTCTTCAAGGCGTCGCTGGAGAAGCCGAGGATGAAGGCCAGCAGGTCGCCGGTTCCGGCGAGCTGGACGAGCATCAGCGGCAGCAGTGCGGCGATGGTGACGGCGCATGCCGTCCCGCGCACCGCCCGCCCGGGCATCCGCCGTGCCAGCACGTCGCCCATGGTGAACCGGCCGGCGTTGCGCAGGGGTTCGGCCAGCAGGAACATCAGCAGCATCAGCGACAGTGCCGTGCTCAGTGCGAGGACGACACCGTCGTATCCGGTGAGGGCGATGATCCCGCCCGTGCTGAGCACGGTGGCGGCGGAGATGTAGTCGCCTGCGATGGCCAGGCCGTTGCGCATCGGGGACAGGGAGTTGTAGCCGGTGTAGAACTCGACGAGGTCGTCGCGGTCCGGTCCGGTCATCACGCACAGCAGGAGCGTGATCGTGGCGACCGTGGTGAACGCCACGAGGGACATGGCCTGTGCGGAGCTGCTGAACCCGGTGAGGGCTCCCGGCGCGCTCGTCGTGATCATCGTGCCGCCCCCCGCCCGGTGTCCGGTTCGGCCTGCCTGCGGATGCGGTCGGCGATCGGGTCGACGCCGTGGCGTGCCGTGTACTCGTACACGGCGATCGCGACGCAGGTGACGGGGAGCTGGAGCAGTCCGAGCAGCAGGCCCATGGTGAGGCCGCCGGAGACGGTGGCCGTCATGAAGGAGGGCGCGAACGCGGACAGCAGGAGGAACAGCACGAAGTAGCCGAGGGCGGTCAGGGTGGCCACGCGCCGCTGCCATCGGTAGGCGGTGCGCAGGAGGCGCAGGTCGCTGTGGTGTCCGAGCGGTGGGTGGGCCGCCGGCATCCGCGGCCGGGCCGGCGGGGCGGGCGGCTGCTGCCAGGGGTAGGTCGGGTACGGCGGTGGTGAGTGGTGCGGTGATGAGTACTCGGGGGACGAGTGCCGCGGTATGAACGCGTCGGACATCCCGGTTCTCCTTGCGTGGCTCGGGTCCGGTGCGGCGGACCGCAGGGAGCGGGGGGTGAGCGACGCACGCTACTCGTGGGGTTCCGGGCCGTGTGGGCTTTTCGGCAAACTGGCCGGTCGGTATGCGCTTACTACACCGACCTGTGATGTTACCCGCGGTTACTTGAGGTGGCTTCGCGGTGAAGGGCCGCCCGGCCCGACGGACTGGAGGCGGATAGGCTGGCGCGCGTGTTCATACTGGAACTGACCTACACCGCCCCGCTCGAAGCCGTCGACGCAGTCCTTCCGGCGCATGTGGCCTGGCTGGACGAGCAGTACGCGGCAGGTGTCTTCCTCGCCTCCGGCCGCAAGGTCCCGCGCGACGGCGGCATCATCCTCGCCGCCGGTGAGGACCGCGAGCAGATCGAGCGGCTCACGGCGAGCGACCCGTTCGTGGCGGCGGGCGTGTGCGCCTACCGGTTCACCGAGTTCCTGGCGACGAAGACGGCGCCCGCACTCGACGCGTACCGGCAGCAGGTGCCGTCCTGACACGGGCGGTCGTACCAGGGGGGCGTGGGAGTGGAGTGAGGCGGGCTCGTGAACACGGCCCTGGGCGTTGCTGATCGCCCTGGGCGCGTCGTCCGTCGCGGACCGGCAGCGCCGGCGGCGGGAGACCGAGCAGCGCGGGAGGGACGACCGGCGAGCGGTGTACGCGTCCTTCCCGGCCGCCACGGCCGAGGCCGGTGAGGTCCTGTTCGACATCGCCCGAGACGCTGTGAGTGCGCTACGATTGATCATGTTGCTGGTCGCCGGAAACCCGGTGTCCAGTGGTGCGTTGGTGGTCCAAGGAAAGACGCCCCGCTTCCTGCGGGGAGATGCAGGTGCAAGGCCTGCCCGGCGCTCTGGCTCGAAGCCCCACCCCGCGGTGCGCGGGGTGGGGCTTCGTCGTTCCGGCACGGCCGTCAGGTCGCTTACGTCAGCGTCCACTTCTGGTCGTCGCCGCCGTTGCAGGACCACAGGACGAGGTTCGTGCCGTTGGACGTGGCCGCGTTGTAGGCGTCCAGGCACAGGCCCGCGTCGACGTTGGTGATCGTGCCGTCGGAGTTGACGTTCCACTTCTGGTTGGTCTGGCCGTTGCAGTCCCAGATGACGACCTTGGTGCCGTCGGTGGTGCCGCGGTTGTAGGCGTCCAGGCACTTGTTGCCGTACACCACCAGTTCCTTGCGGGAGGTGTAGGTCCAGGACTGGTTCTGGCCGGCGTTGCAGTCCCAGAGCTCCGCCTGGGTGCCGTTGGTGATCGTGTTGTCGAAGACGTCGGCGCAGCGGCCGGACTGTTTGCCGGTGATCAGCGCCCCGCTCGCGCCCGGTATCGGGTGGACGGTGATCGTGCCCAGTGCCGGCAGTGACCCACCCGACAGGGTCAGCGAGTTGGACGATCCCTTGGCGAGACCGGCCTCCACGGAGACCGTGCCCTGCGCGGAGCCGGTCGGCGGGAACGAGACCGTCGTCGGCGTCTGCCCGTTGACCTGCAGGGTCGCCGTGCGGGCGGTGGAGGAGGTGTTGGTGTAGGCGATGTCGACGACGTTCACACCGGTGCTCGCCGCGCCCACGCCGGTGTAGCGCCCGGTGGTGGTGGCGCCGTACGTGCCGCCCGCCGCCTCCGTGCCGCCGCTGACCTTGAGCATCGCCGTCCCGCCCGCCGGGACGCTCGCGGTGTAGCTCGTGCCGTAGGTGCCCAGGTCCTTGCGGGCCCACAGGTCACGGACGGTGGCCGAGGCGTTCGTCAGGCCCAGGTCGGACCAGCGGACGGTGATGTTCTGCGCGGAGGAGGTGCGGTTGAGCAGCACGACCGCGCGGTCGCCGGTGCCGGACAGCACCTTGGCGTACACCTGGAGACCGGTGGTGTCCTCGGCGACCTTGACGCCCTGGAGGCCGCGCGGATCCTGGTCGACGGCGACGACCTCGGGGTCGGTGAGGATGGAGGCGGTCTCGGACGTCATCGTCGTCAGGTCGTTGCCGGCGAGCAGCGGGGCTCCGGAGATCGCCCACAGGGCCATGTGGGTGCGGTTCTGCGCGGCGGTGAAGCCGGGCATGCCGACCATCAGCATGTCCGGGTCGTTGTAGTAGCCGGTGTGCTGGGCCGAGGGGTGCAGGGTCTGGTCGAAGTTGGACAGCAGGTTCGTCATCGACGGCTGGTTGCCGTAGTAGATGATGTCGGTGCTGGTCCGCCACATGGGCGCGAGGCCCGGCGCCCAGTTCCACGGGTTCTGCTTGCCCCAGTTGCAGACGGAGAGGGTCAGCGGGCGGCCGGTGGTGGCGGACGCCTTGGCGACGGCGTCACTAATCGCCTTGTACGTGGTGGCGGCGTTCAGGCCTTCCGCGTCACCGCCGCACCAGTCGACCTTCACGAAGTCGAAGCCCCACTTCGAGAACTGCAGCATGTCCTGGTCGTAGTGGCCCTCGCTGCCGGAGCCGGGCGCTGCGGGGCGGCCGGTCGGGTAGTAGTAGCCACAGCCGTCCTTGCCGGCGTCGGTGTAGATGCCGGCTTTCAGGCCCTTGCTGTGGATGTAGTCGGCGATGGCGCTCATGCCGCCGGGCCACTCGGTCTCGTCGACCGTGATGTTCCCGGCGCTGTCGCGGGTGCCCTGCCACCAGCCCTCGTCGATGTTGACGTACTTGTACCCGGCCGCGGGCAGGCCCGCCGCGACGAACGCGTCGACCTGCTGCTTGATGACGCTGTAGTCGATCTTCGCGGCGAAGCTGTTCCAGGAGGCCCAGCCCATGGGGGCGGTGGGCACGGAGACCTGGCGGAGCGTCGTGGCCGTGGCGGCCGCCGTCGCGGAGGTGGGCTGGGCGAACAGGAGTGCGGCGGTCGCGGTCAGGGCGAGGGTGAGGAGGCGTACGGCGAGGGATCTGGGGCGGTGGGGGAGGTGCCGTGGTGGGGGAAGCATGCGGCTCCTTGTTGTGTCGGTATATCGAACAAGGATCGGCGAACCGAACATGATGGCGCGCCGAACGTAGAGCCGGGGGAGGGGGAAGTCAACGGGTGTGACACGAGCGGGTGTTGGTACGCGTCCCCGCGGCCCGGCCCGGCATGGTGCGCGCGAGGCAGGCGCGGTTCTCCCGCTCGAAGGCCGGCAGGGTGTCAGCGTGGTCGGCCGCAGGGCATCCGCGTGGTCGGCCGCAGGACGTCAATGTGGTCGGCCGCAGGACGTCAGCGTGGTCGGCCCGCGGCCGCTCCGGCTCCACCACGGGCCGACGGGATGGGGCGGCTCACTCGGTGAGCACGGGGAATCTGCGCGGTGCCACGCACAGCAGCACCAGGAACGCCAGCGCCGCCGCGCACGACGCGCCCAGGTACACCGCGTGCACCGCGTCCGCGATCGCCCGGCGCGTCGCCTCGGATGTGGTGCCCGTGCTCAGGCCCCGCGTCACCGTGTCCAGATCGCCCGCGCCGCCCAGCCGCGACGCCAGCACCCCGTTGGCGACCGCACCGAACACCGACGCCCCGATCGTCTGGCCCGTCTGGCGGCAGAACAGGACGGACGCCGTCGTCGTGCCGCGCTCCGCCCAGCCGACCGTCGACTGCACTCCGACGATGAGGGGGAGCTGGAAGAGGCCCAGTGCGCCGCCGAGCAGCAGCATCAGCAGGGCCGGCTGCCAGGCGGCGCCCGGATACGGCAGGAACGGGAACGCCAGCAGGAGCAGCGCCGCCAGGCCGATGCCGAGCACCGCCGTGTCGCGGAAGCCGATGCGCCGGTACACGTGCTGGCTGAGCGCCGCCGACACCGGCCAGCTCACCGTCCAGACGGAGAGCACGAACCCGGCGGCGACGGGCGCCAGCCCGAGGACCGACTGCGCGTACGTCGGCAGGAACACCGTCGGGGCCACCATCAGCAGCCCCAGCGCACCCAGCGCCAGATTGACCGCGGCGATCGTACGGCGCCGCCACACCCACCCCGGGATGATCGGCTCCGCCGCCCGGCGCTCCACCGCCACCACCACCGCGACCAGCGCGAGCCCCGTCCCGAACAGCGCCAGCGAGGGCGCCGACAGCCACGGCCAGGCCACCCCGCCCTGCACCAGCGCCGTCAGCAGCACACCCCCGCACGCGAACACCGCGAGGGCGCCCGCCCAGTCGACACGGGGGCGCGGGCCCGTCTGCCGGCGCGGCTCGTGCAGATGGCGGACGATCAGCCACAGCGCGACCGCCCCGATCGGCAGGTTGACCAGGAAGATCCACCGCCAGTCCGCGTACGCGGCGAGGACCCCGCCGAGCGCCGGGCCCGCGATCGCGGACACCGCCCACACCGTGGAGAGCTTCGCCTGGATCTTGGGGCGCTCCTTGAGCGGATACAGATCGGCGGCGAGCGTCTGCACCGTGCCCTGGAGCGCGCCGCCGCCCAGGCCCTGCACGATGCGGAACGCGATCAGCGCCGCCATGTTCCAGGCCAGCGCGCACGACAGCGAGCCCAGCAGGAAGACCGACGCGCCCGCGACGAGCACCGGCTTGCGGCCGAAGGTGTCCGACAGCTTGCCGTAGACGGGCAGCGTCACCGTGACCGCCAGCAGATAGCCGGAGAACAGCCACGAGAAGACCGAGAAGCCGCCGAGGTCGCCGACGATCTGCGGTACGGCCGTCGACACGATCGTCGAGTCCAGCGCGGCCAGCGCCATCGCGAGCATCAGCGCGGCGACGACGGCTCCGCGGCGCCGCGCCGCGTCCTGGGTGCGGCCCGCCGCCGCGGTGCGTATCTCCGTGTCCCCCTGGTCCACAGGAATCCTTCCCTGATCGTTTCCCTGTGCACGTATCTGCCGTACGACACCCTCTCACTCGCGCCCCGTCCCTGGGGAGAGTTGACCCTCACGCGACGTCAGGGTGGATGGTGGGTGGGCCGACGGGTGGAGCCGGACCCCGAGGTCGCTCCACCTCCAGGTGGACGACCCCTAGGGGTTCCTCCGCACCAGGGCTCGGGGAGGGCTCGTCCCACCGGAGGACGAGAGAGGCCGGGCCCGTTCCTTAGCCTGGCTTTACGCCGCTGGGGAGCGGCCGGGGCGCACGGGGGTCGCGCCGGCCGCACCGGAGGGGGTGGGGTTTTCCCCAGCGGAAGACGGGGCCGGGCACCAGCGCGCCGGGCCGCGCGCCGGCACCAGACTGACCGGCGTACTCATCACACCACCGACCTACGCCGGTCGACACGACCTGCGCCGGTCGACACCGACGGACACCGGTCCACGTCGACCGACACCGGTCCACGCCGGTCGTCACCGGTCCACGCCGGTCGGTACCCGATCAGCGCATCAAGGCGCACGTCATTCATTCACACGCAAAAGGGGATTCACCATGACATCGGCCGTGACCATTCCCAGGCACGGGGGTACTGGAGGGCGTACGGCCGTTGCCGCGCGGGCTCGGCAGGTCGTGAAGGCGTACGGGGCCGGGGAGACCCGGGTCGTCGCCCTCGACCACGTCGACGTGGACATCGCCCGCGGCCAGTTCACCGCCATCATGGGCCCCTCGGGGTCCGGCAAGTCCACGCTGATGCACTGCCTGGCGGGGCTGGACACCGTGACCAGCGGTCAGATCTACCTGGACGAGACCGAGATCACCGGCCTGAAGGACAAGAAGCTCACCCGGCTTCGCCGGGACCGCATCGGATTCATCTTCCAGGCGTTCAACCTGCTGCCCACACTGAACGCGCTCGAGAACATCACGCTGCCCATGGACATCGCCGGCCGCAAGCCGGACAAGGCGTGGCTGGACCGGGTCGTGGAGACCGTGGGGCTCGCCGGGCGGCTCAAGCACCGGCCCAGCCAGCTCTCCGGCGGCCAGCAGCAGCGCGTCGCCGTGGCCCGGGCCCTGGCCGCCCGCCCCGAGATCATCTTCGGTGACGAGCCGACCGGAAACCTCGACTCCCGCGCGGGCGCCGAGGTGCTGGGCTTCCTGCGCCGCTCCGTGGACGAGCTGGGCCAGACCATCGTGATGGTCACCCACGACCCGGTCGCCGCCTCGTACGCGGACCGTGTGCTGTACCTGGCCGACGGCCGGATCGTCGACGAGATGCTCAAGCCGACCGCGGACACCGTCCTGGACCGCATGAAGGACTTCGACGCCCGGGGGCGCACGTCATGACCGTCCTGAAGACCTCCCTGCGCAACTTCTTCGCGCACAAGGGGCGCATGGCGCTGTCGGCCGTCGCGGTCCTGCTGTCGGTGGCGTTCGTGTGCGGCACGCTCGTGTTCACGGACACCATGAACACGACGTTCGACAAGCTGTTCGCGGTGACGGCGTCCGACGTGACCGTCTCGCCGAAGGCCGCCAAGAACGACGAGACCCCGCAGAACGGCGTGCCCGAGTCGCTGCCGGCCTCCGTGCTGGACCGGGCCCGCACGGCGCAGGGCGTCAAGTCGGCCGAGGGCGGCGTCAGTTCGTCGAACGTGACCGTCGTGGGCGACGACAACGAGAACATGGGCTCCTCGACCGGCGCCCCGACGATCGCCGCCAACTGGACGCGCAACGACCTGAAGTCGATGGACCTCACCTCCGGTCACGCCCCGCGCGGGCCGGCCGAGATGCTCGTCGACGCCGACACCGCGGACAAGCACCACCTCAAGATCGGCGACGAGCTGCGCACCATCGCGCAGACCGGTGACTTCAAGGCGCGGATCGTCGGCATCGCCACCTTCAAGGTGACCAACCCCGGTGCTGCGATCGTCTGGTTCGACACCGCCACCGCCCAGCGCGAACTGCTCGGCGCCACCGGCAGGTTCACGCACCTGAACATCACCGCCGCGTCCGGCGTCTCGGACGAGCAGCTCAAGCAGAACGTGGCGCGGACGCTCGCCGGGGCCGGGTCGTACAAGATCCAGACGGCGAAGGAGAACGCCGACGAGAACCGCAAGAGCGTCGGGTCGTTCATGAACGTCATCAAGTACGCCATGCTCGGCTTCGCCGGGATCGCGTTCCTGGTGGGCATCTTCCTGATCATCAACACCTTCAGCATGCTGGTCGCCCAGCGCACCCGCGAGATCGGCCTGATGCGGGCCATCGGCTCCTCGCGCCGGCAGGTCAACCGGTCCGTGCTGGTCGAGGCGCTGCTGCTCGGCCTCGTCGGCTCGGTCCTGGGCGTCGGGGCCGGGGTCGGCATCGCCGTCGTGCTGATGAAGCTCATGGGCTCCCTGGGCATGGACCTGTCCACCCAGGACCTGACGATCAAGGCGACCACCCCGATCGCCGGCCTGGTGCTCGGTGTCGTCGTCACCGTGCTGGCCGCCTACCTGCCGGCCCGCCGCGCCGGAAAGGTCTCCCCGATGGCGGCGCTGCGCGACGCCGGTACGCCGGCCGACGGCAGGGCGGGCCGGGTGCGCGGCCTGATCGGCCTCGTCCTCACCGGCGCCGGTACCGCCTGCCTGTACGCGGCGGCGACCGCGAAGAAGGCGAGCGACGGCTCGTCGGTCCTCGGCCTCGGCGTGGTGCTGACCCTGATCGGCTTCGTCGTGATCGGCCCGCTGCTGGCGGGCGGGGTGGTCCGGGTGATCAGCGCGGTGCTGCTGCGGGCCTTCGGTCCGGTGGGCCGCATGGCCGAGCGCAACGCCCTGCGCAACCCGCGGCGCACCGGCGCCACCGGCGCGGCCCTGATGATCGGCCTCGCACTGGTCGCCTGCCTGTCGGTGGTCGGCTCCTCGATGGTGGCCTCGGCGACCAGCGAGCTGGACAAGTCGGTCGGCGCGGACTTCATCGTCCAGGGCAACCAGCGGATCGTGCCGCAGGCCGAGCAGGCCATGGAGCACGCACCGGGCCTGGACCACGTCACCCGCTACAAGGTGCTCGACGCGACCCTGACCTCGCCGGACGGCAAGGCCGACGACAGCGGGATCACGGCCGCGGACCCGTCGTACGCCGACGACCTGCGCCGTACGACCACGGAGGGCACCCTGTCCGCCGCCTACGGCGACGACGCCATGTCGGTCGGCTCCGACTACGCCAAGAAGCACGGCGTCCACGTCGGCGACACCATCACCGTCGCGTTCAAGGGCGGGCGGACGGCGAAGCTCAAGGTCGCCGCCATCACCAGCGACGACACCGCCATCGACCAGGGCGCGCGCTACATGAGCCTGGCGACCATGGAGAAGTACGTCCCCAAGGACAAGGTCCCGCCGAACCAGATCATGTTCGCCAAGGCCGAGGCCGGCCAGGAAGCGCAGGCGTACGCGGCCCTGAAGAAGGCGATGGAGCCGTACCCGCAGTACCAGGTGCGCGACCAGACCGACTACAAGAAGGAGCTGAAGGACCAGGTCGGCCAGCTGCTGAACATGGTCTACGGCCTGCTCGCCCTGGCGATCATCGTCGCGGTCCTGGGCGTGGTGAACACGCTGGCCCTGTCGGTGGTGGAGCGGACGCGGGAGATCGGCCTGCTGAGGGCCATCGGCCTCTCCCGCCGCCAGCTTCGCCGCATGATCCGCATGGAGTCCGTGGTGATCGCCCTCTTCGGCGCCCTGCTGGGGCTCGGCCTGGGCATGGGCTGGGGCGCCACCGCCCAGAAGCTCCTCGCCCTGGAGGGCCTGAACGTCCTCCAGATCCCCTGGGGAACGATCACCGGCGTCTTCGTCGGCTCGGCCTTCGTGGGCCTGTTCGCCGCGCTGATCCCGGCGTTCCGGGCGGGCCGGATGAACGTACTGAACGCGATCGCGACGGAGTAGCCGGGAGACGGGGGGTACGGGGGCCGGATTCGGTGGGCGCGCCATCGAACCCGGCCCCCTGCTTCTCCGGGTCAGGAAACGCGGCCGATGTGCAGCACGACGATGGTGATGGAGTCCTCGTCGATCTCATACATGAGCCGGTATAAGCCGACGTGCATACGGCGAAGGTCGGGTGAGCCGAGGGCGGTGGACCCCGCAGGGCGCGGGTTGTCGGCAAGCAGATCGGCGGCCGCGTAGACCCGAAGCAGCCCGTCCGGGTCGTCCTTGAGGTAGCGGACGGCGTTGCTCGTCGCCTGCTCGTGCCAGATGATCTGGTAGGTCACTCGTCCTCCAGGCCGAGCAACCTGCGGACCTCTTCGTGAGGAACGCCGACGAACGTGCCGTTGGCCTTCTCCGCACGGTAGCGGGCCAGAGCCAGCTGTTCCTCCAGTTCCAGCACCCGCTCCTCGAGCTCGGCAAGCTCCCTGGGGTTTATGAAGACGGCTGCCGGCTGGCCATGATCTGTGATGGTGATCCGCTCGCGATCGTGCGCAGTCCGGCGCACCAGTGATCCGAACTGGGCTCGGGCCTCGGTGATGGGGAAGCGGGCACCGGTGGTCGGGAAAGTGGCACTCATGTACAGAACTGTACGGAGAGGGGAGGCTCCCGGTCGATCGCTCAGGAGGGTGAGTCCAGAGCCGCTTGCCTCTCAGCGGCGGGCGTTGTCCACAGCCCCCACGACCACGAGCCCGGCGTCGTACGCTGGACAGCCCGGCCCCAGAAATCCTCGCGGCCGGGTGTTCGTGTTGCCCACCCAGGGACGGATGCCCCTCCATGAGCCTGCACGGTCTGCTCGACGCCGTAGTCAAGGACGCCGCACTCGCGGAAGCGGTCAAGGCCGCGACCGACGGCAACCGTCCGCACATCGACCTCGTCGGCCCCCCGGCGGCACGCCCCTTCACCGTGGCCGCGCTGGCCCGCGACGCGGGCAGGCCCGTCCTCGCCGTGACCGCGACCGGCCGCGAGGCCGAGGACCTCGCCGCCGCGCTCCGCTCCCTGCTGCCGCCCGACGCCGTCGTGGAGTACCCGTCCTGGGAGACCCTCCCGCACGAGCGCCTCAGCCCCCGCAGCGACACCGTCGGCCGCCGCCTCGCCGTCCTCAGACGCCTCGCCCACCCGAGCCCCGACGACCCCGAGACCGGCCCGGTCTCCGTCGTCGTCGCGCCCGTGCGCTCCGTCCTCCAGCCGCAGGTCAAGGGCCTCGGGGATCTTGAGCCGGTGTCCCTGAAGACCGGGCAGAGCGCCGACCTGAACGACGTCGTGGACGCCCTCGCCGCCGCCGCGTACTCCCGCGTGGAGCTGGTGGAGAAGCGCGGCGAGTTCGCCGTGCGCGGCGGCATCCTCGACGTCTTCCCGCCCACGGAGGAACACCCCCTGCGCATCGAGTTCTGGGGCGACGACGTCGAGGAGATCCGCTACTTCAAGGTCGCCGACCAGCGCTCCCTGGAGGTCGCCGAGCACGGCCTGTGGGCGCCGCCCTGCCGCGAGCTGCTGCTCACCGACGACGTACGCCGGCGCGCCGCCGCCCTCGCCGAGGAGCACCCCGAGCTCGGCGAACTGCTCGGCAAGATCGCCGAGGGCATCGCCGTGGAGGGCATGGAGTCCCTCGCGCCCGTCCTCGTCGACGACATGGAGCTGCTGCTCGACGTGCTGCCCGCCGGCGCCATGGCCGTCGTGTGCGACCCGGAGCGGGTGCGCACCCGCTCCGCGGACCTGGTGGCGACCAGCCAGGAGTTCCTCCAGGCGTCCTGGGCCGCGACCGCCGGAGGCGGCGAGGCGCCCATCGACGTCGGCGCCGCCTCCCTGTGGTCCCTCGCGGACGTCCGCGACCGGGCCCGCGAGCTGGGCATGATGTGGTGGTCGGTGTCCCCGTTCGCCGCGGACGCCGAGGACGCGGCGGGGGACACCCTCACGCTCGGCATGCACGCGCCCGAGACCTACCGCGGCGACACCGCGAAGGCGCTCGCCGACACCAAGGGCTGGCTCGCCGACGGCTGGCGCACCGTGTTCGTCACGGAGGGCCACGGTCCGGCGTCCCGCACGGTCGAGGTGCTGGGCAACGAGGGCGTCCCGGCCCGCCTCGACGTCGACCTGGGGGCGCTGTCCCCGTCGGTCGTGCAGGTGGCGTGCGGCTCGATCGAGTACGGCTTCGTGGCCCCGGCCCTCAAGCTCGCCGTGCTCACGGAGACCGACCTGACCGGCCAGCGGGCCGCCGGCCGCGACGGCGCCCGGATGCCGGCCCGCCGCCGCAAGACCATCGACCCGCTCACGCTGGAGTCCGGCGACTACATCGTCCACGAGCAGCACGGCGTGGGCCGCTACATCGAGATGGTGCAGCGCACGGTGCAGGGAGCCACCCGCGAGTACCTGGTGGTGGAGTACGCCCCGGCCAAGCGCGGCCAGCCCGGCGACCGCCTGTACATCCCGACCGACCAGCTCGAGCAGATCACCAAGTACGTCGGCGGCGAGGCCCCCACCCTGCACCGCCTGGGCGGCGCCGACTGGACGAAGACGAAGGCCCGCGCGAAGAAGGCGGTCAAGGAGATCGCCGCCGACCTCATCAAGCTGTACTCCGCCCGCATGGCGGCCCCCGGCCACGCCTTCGGCGCGGACACCCCCTGGCAGCGGGAGCTGGAGGACGCGTTCCCCTACGCGGAGACCCCGGACCAGCTCACCACGATCGCCGAGGTCAAGGACGACATGGAGAAGTCGGTCCCGATGGACCGCCTGATCTGCGGCGACGTGGGCTACGGCAAGACGGAGATCGCGGTGCGGGCCGCGTTCAAGGCGGTGCAGGACGGCAAGCAGGTCGCCGTCCTCGTACCGACGACCCTGCTGGTGCAGCAGCACTTCGGAACGTTCTCCGAGCGCTACGCACAGTTCCCGGTGAGCGTGAAGGCGCTGTCCCGCTTCCAGACGGACACGGAGGCCAAGGCGGTCCTGGAGGGCCTGCGCGAGGGCTCGGTGGACGTCGTCATCGGCACCCACCGCCTGTTCTCCTCGGAGACGAAGTTCAAGGACCTGGGTCTGGTCATCGTCGACGAGGAGCAGCGCTTCGGCGTCGAGCACAAGGAGCAGCTGAAGAAGCTGCGCGCCAACGTCGACGTGCTGACGATGTCCGCGACGCCGATCCCCCGGACCCTGGAGATGGCGGTGACGGGCATCCGCGAGATGTCCACGATCACCACCCCGCCGGAGGAGCGGCACCCGGTGCTGACCTTCGTCGGGCCGTACGAGGAGAAGCAGATCGGCGCCGCGATCCGCCGTGAGCTGCTGCGCGAGGGCCAGGTCTTCTACATCCACAACCGGGTGGAGTCCATCGACCGGGCGGCGGCGCGGCTGCGCGAGATCGTCCCGGAGGCGCGCATCGCCACCGCGCACGGCCAGATGTCGGAGCAGGCGCTGGAGCAGGTCGTCGTCGACTTCTGGGAGAAGAAGTTCGACGTGCTGGTCTCCACGACGATCGTCGAGTCGGGCATCGACATCTCCAACGCGAACACGCTGATCGTGGAGCGCGGCGACACCTTCGGCCTCTCCCAGCTCCACCAGTTGCGCGGCCGGGTCGGCCGTGGCCGCGAGCGCGGCTACGCCTACTTCCTCTACCCGCCGGAGAAGCCGCTGACGGAGACCGCCCACGAGCGGCTGGCGACCATCGCCCAGCACACGGAGATGGGCGCGGGCATGTACGTGGCGATGAAGGACCTGGAGATCCGGGGAGCCGGAAACCTCCTGGGCGGCGAGCAGTCCGGCCACATCGCGGGTGTCGGCTTCGACCTGTACGTCCGGATGGTCGGCGAGGCGGTCGCGGACTACCGGCGCCAGTTGGAGACCGGCGAGGTCGAGGAGGAGGCACCGCTCGAGGTCAAGATCGAACTGCCCGTCGACGCCCACGTCCCGCACGACTACGCGCCCGGCGAGCGGCTGCGCCTGCAGGCCTATCGCGCGATCGCCTCCGTGAACTCGGAGGAGGACATCAAGTCCGTCCGCGAGGAACTCGTCGACCGCTACGGCAAGCTGCCCGAGCCGGTCGAGAACCTCCTGCTGGTGGCGGGCCTGCGCATGCTCGCCCGCGCCTGCGGTGTCGGTGAGATCGTCCTGCAGGGCACCAACATCCGCTTCGCCCCGGTGGAGCTGAGGGAGTCCCAGGAACTGCGGCTCAAGCGCCTGTACCCGGGCAGCATCGTCAAGCCGGCCGTCCACCAGGTCCTGGTCCCCCGCCCGAAGACCGCCAAGGTGGGCGGCAAGCCGCTGGTCGGCCGGGAGCTGCTGGGCTGGGTCGGGGAGTTCCTGACGACGATCCTGGGATCGTAGGGCCCGGGGGGTCCTGCGCCGGACGACCGCCTAGTGCCGCCGCAGGCAACGTTTGCCCGTCACGCACCGGGCGTTGCGACGAGGCGAACGTCGCCTGTCGCGGCACTAGCAGGACACGTCCCCGTCCGGGAGGCGTCCGGTGACGAGGTACGCGCTGACGGTCGCGTCGCCGCAGGTGTTCCCGTTGGCCAGATAGGCGCCGTGTCCGCCGTGGTCGACCGTCACCAGGCGGGCCCGCCGGCCCAGCGCCTCGCGCATCCTGAGCGCGCCGAAGTACGGGGTCGCCGGATCGCGGAGGTTCTGGACCATCAGGACGTTCGCGGGGCCGTCCGAGGTGATGGGGAGGGGTTTCTCGGTGGGGGCGTCCTTCCAGAAGGCGCACGGGAAGACGCCCGCCGGCATCCCGGCGGTCAGCGGGTACCGGGCGCGGTCCGCGGCGACGTCGCGGGCGTAGGCCGGCAGGGAGCGCGGGAAGCGGACGTCGTTGCAGATGGTGGCGATCGTGACGGCCGCGTCGGACTCCGGGAGCGGTGCGGCGAGGGCGGGCGGCAGCACCGGGGTCTGCCGCGGGTCCTCGGCCGCCTTGACGAGCCGGGCCAGTTGCGGGAAGGAACCGTCGCCGTACAGCGCCATCTGCACCGCCTGGCGCAGCCGGTTGCCGGTCAGCGGAACACCGTCCTCGGTGGTCGGCTTCGGCTGCCGGTCCAGCCGTGCGGCGAGCGCGAGCACCAGCGGCCGTACGTCCTCGGGCCGCCGGGCGAGGCGCAGCCCGGTGCCGCCCTCGGGGCCCTCCTTCTCCCGCTCGCCGTCGGCCGCCCACCGCGCGAAGTCGGGGAACCGTTCCTCAAGGGCGGGGGACATGTTGACGGACCAGCCGCGTTCCAGCCGCCGCGGGTCCGGGTCGCCGGTGCTGTCGAGCACCCAGCGGTCGGTGTGCCCGGGGTACGTCTGGGCGTACCGCGCCGCCACGTAGGAGCCGTACGACACGCCCCAGGCGGAGATCTTCTCCTCGCCCAGGGCCTGCCGGAAGCGGTCGAGGTCGCGTACCTCGTTGGCCGTGGACATGCTGCGCAGCAGGGGGCCGCCGTTGCGCGCGCAGGCCTCGGCGACGCGGCGCGCCCTGCGGACGTTCTCCGAGATGCCGCCGTCCGGTGAGGGCCACGGCCGGAGGTTGACGAGGTCGCGGTCGGCGTCGCTCAGGCCGCATCCCGTCGTGGTGCTCCCGCCCAGTCCCCGGGGATCGAGCGCCACCAGGTCGTACGCCCCCTGCGTCGCCTTCCGCAGCGCCTCGCCCTTGGCCGTGAGCCGTGCGACGCCCCCGCTGCCCGGGCCCCCGGGGATGACGAACAGGACGCCCCGCCGGGCCTCGGGCCGGTCACTGCGCAGCCTCGACACGGCGAGAGCGACGTGCGGGCCGTCGGGGTCGCGGTAGTCGAGGGGCACGGAGAGGTCCGCGCACTCCTGCCCGGCCGGACCGCCCGGCTGCGCGCAGGACGTCCAGGCGAGGGCGGAGGCCGGCGGAACCACGGCGTCGGCCGGGGCGACCCCGGCGAGTGTGGTGACAGCGGTGAGCGACAGGGCCGTGAGGAGCCCGTTGCGAAGGCGGTTTGTCATACGGGCAAGGCTGGTCGGCCGGGCGGCCCCGGGCCATCGGGAACACCCCCCAGTCGTACGGGGGTTGACCCCTCGCCGACTCCGTCCGAAGGCGTCTCACCACCGGTGACACGCCCGGCGTACACCAGTTGCCCACCTGTCGGTGGTATGGACATGACTGATCCGCGGCTACCGTGAGACCCGGCAGAACGTGCCCGACGTGTGCGGCACGGACAAGGAAGGGGCGTCACGTGATGCGTCTGAGGGGTGGGGGCGCCGCCGTCGCCGTGGTGCTGGCCGCCGGACTCATGCTCTCCGGCTGCAAGGGCGGCACCGCGCCCGTGGACGGTGGACCCTCCGGCTCCTCCGGCTCGACCGTCGGCAACGGCCGGGCCGTGAGCCCGCTCGACAATCCGGACGGCACGAAGCCGGGGCTGGCCGCCATCACTTCGACCACGGACAGGGCGAAGGCGCGGTCGCTGATCGAGAAGGTGACGACGAAGGGACGAGGCCCCAAGACGGGGTACGCCAGGGACGAGTTCGGCTATGCCTGGATGGACTCGGCCCCGGGTGGGATCCCCTTCTCCCACAACGGCTGCGACTCGCGAAACGATCTCCTGAAACGCGATGGTGAGAAGGTCCGCTTCCGGGCCGGCTCGAACTGCATCGTCACCTCCATGACGCTGCACGACCCGTACACCGGCAAGACCATCGAGTGGTCCAAGTCCCACGCCACGACGGTGCAGATAGACCACGTGATGCCGCTCTCCTACGACTGGCAGATGGGCGCCTCCCACTGGCCCAAGGGCAAGCGGGAGGACATCGCCAACGACCCGCTCAACCTGATTCCCGTGGACGGCCCCGCCAACGGCGCCAAGAGCGACTCGGGACCGGCGACCTGGCTGCCCCCGAACAAGCAGATCCGCTGCTCCTACGCGGTGCGCTTCGCCCAGGTGTCGCTCAAGTACGACCTTCCCGTGACGGTCGCCGACAAGCAGATGATGCTGAAGCAGTGCGGCGGCTGAGTCGGCCGTGAGACGGCCGCCTCCGAATGCCGCGCCGTCGCCCGGACACAGTCCGCCCGGGCGTGCGGCGTTCGGGACACGTCGGTGGCGGACGGCCCGGCCGCGCTCATGGACTCGGGCGGGGCAGGCACAGGCGACGAACGGGAGCCGGAGTACCCCGGTGGGGGATGGCCCGGCCGCGCGTCGGCCGGCCCCACCCCCGGCCGACCGCTGAATCCCCCCGGCCGACCGCCGAACCGTCACATCCCCGGGTCAAGAACGTCCCTGACTTGTAAAAGAGTTATCAAGACTCAAACGGACGAGCGAGCGTGAGCCGGACAGGTTCATCCAGAGCTGGTCAAGACCAGGGTAAGATCGCTTATCTGACCTGTTCACGGCAACTACACAACGGGCAAGATCGGCGGGCTTCTTGTGCCGTTCTTAACTGTTGGAGTCGTTGCCGTGCGCGTTCGGCCCTTCCGCCGCGTCCGCCCTGCTCGCCGTGCCCACCGAGTGCGCCGCCGCATCGCCGTGCTCCTTCTCACGGCGCTCGCCCTGTCGTTGACGACGAATCAGGCCATGGCCGAGGGCATGGAGCTGGGCTCGGTCCAGATGCCAGAGCTCACCCTCAGCTCCATGGCGCGCTGGTTCACCGACCCGCACTGGGGTGACCTGCCCCACCAGCAGTCCGGAACGGCCGCGGGCCACGCCCACCACGTGCCGGCGAAGGCCACCGAGGCCGGACGCGGTGCGGGCCACGCCCCCGGCAAGGGCCGCGGGGAACTGGCCGCGTACCACCCGCACCAGCCGGCCATCAAGCAGGGCCGCAGCCGCGGCGGCAGCTTCAACGCCCGGACCAGCAAGCGCGACGCGGCCAAGTCCTCGCGCACCGCGACGGTCTACGACAACGCCGACGGCTCCACCACCCGTCAGATGCACCTGTCACCGGTCAATTACCAGGTGAGCAAGGGCAGATGGGCGCCTATCGACGTCGACGTCCGAGCCGGTCCGGACGGCCGCTGGCACGAGAAGGCCAACTCCCTCGCCGTCGACTTCGGCGCCAAGGCCACCGATCCCGCCCTCGCCTCCCTCGCGGTCGACTCCGCGCACCGCGTCGCCTACGCCCTTAAGGGCGCCGCCCCCGTCAAGGGCACCGCCCACGGCTCCACCGTCACCTACCCGGACGTCCTCGACGCCACCGACCTGCAGGTCGCGCCCACCGCAACCGGCGTGAAGGAGTCGGTCGTCCTGCGCTCCGCGGACGCCCCCGGCACCTGGACCTTCCCGCTCACCCTGAAGGGCCTCACCCCCGTCCAGCGCGACAACGGCTGGATCGACCTCGAGGACTCCACCGGCAAGACCGTCGAGCGCATCCCTCCGGCGTACGCGTACGACTCGAAGGTGGACCGCCGCTCCGGCGACCCGGCCACCACCCACGACGTCACCACCGAGCTGGTCCACGACAAGGACGGCTACGCGCTGCGGGTCACCCTGGACAGCCACTGGCTGCACGACGCGCACCGCGTCTTCCCGGTCACGGTCGACCCGACCGTCACCGACGGCTGGACCACCACCTACGCCGAGTCCGGATCCGGCAACAACGTCGACCACTCCTACGAGCAGACCATCAAGGTCGGCTCCTACGACTCCGGCACCCACTCGGCGATCAGCTTCGTCAACCACTGGGACACGGCCTGGGACGGCAGCAAGAACACCGTCACCGCCGCCAGCCTGAAGCTGTTCGACACCTGGGCCTCCACCTGCACGGCGGAACGTTTCGACGTCGCGCTCGTCACCAGCTCCTGGACGCCCGAGTCCGTCACCAGCTACCCGGGCCCGTCCAAGGGCTCCTCGATCGGCAACGCCACCCCGAGCGTGCCCAACGCCTGCGCCAACACCGCCGCCGACCGCACGGTCGGCGACTTCGTGACCGTCTCGCTGTCCACCTCCGCCATCCAGGGCTGGTTCAACGGCACCACCGCGGACAACGGCCTGGCGGTGTACGCGTCGACGTCCGACGCGCTGCACTGGAAGCAGTTCGGCTCCTTCAACGACCCCGGCAAGGGCCCGGTCCTGACGGTCACCTACACCGGCAACACGGCGCCCCAGCTCTACGAGCAGTTCCCGAACGACAACGCGGTCGAGTACACCACCACGCCGGAGCTGACCGCATGGGCGGGCGGCGCCAACTCCAGCGGCAGCGCCGGCCAGTACCTCTTCCAGGTCTTCGACTCCACCGGCGCCAAGGTCGCCGACTCGGGCCTGGTCTCCACCGGTGACTGGACCGTCCCCGCCGGCAAGCTGGCCTGGGGCAAGACCTACACCTGGGCCGTCCAGGCGTACGACTCCGCCACCAACCTGTACTCCACCGCCACCCCGTACGCGATGTCCATCGAGGTGCCGCAGCGGGTCATCACCTCGGGTCTTTCGCAGAACAGCAGCGACCACGGCTTCGACGCGTCGATCGGCAACTACACCACGTCCGACACCGACGCCTCGATCTCCACCGTCGGCCCGTCCCTGGACGTGGAGCGCGACTACAACTCCCGCGACCCGCGCTGGGCGGGCGCGTTCGGCGCCGGCTGGTCGAGCATCTTCGACGCCCGGGCCACCGAGCAGTACAACGCCTCAGGCGCGGTCACCAGCGTCTACGTCACCTACCCCGACGGGTCCGAGGTCGGCTACGGCAAGAACAGCGACGGCACCTTCGCACCCGGCAACGGCCGTTTCGCCACGTTCAAGTCGGTCACCGGCGGTTACACGCTGACCGACAAGGACGACACCGTCTACACCTTCACCCAGTCCCTGGGTTCCGGTGCCTACGGCCTGACCTCCGTGACGGACGCCAACGGGCGATCGGTGAACTTCACCTGGACCAGCGGCCAGATCACCAAGATGACGTCCGCCGTCTCGGGCCGCTCGCTCAACCTGACCTGGTCCACGCCCACCGGCGCCCAGGCCGCCCACGTGGCGACCGTGGTCACCGACCCGGTCACCCCCGGCGACGCCTCCACCGCCCAGACGTGGACCTACGGTTACACCGGCGACCAGCTCACCAAGGTCTGTACGCCGGTGTCCACCACCAAGTGCACCACGTACGGCTACACCAGCGGATCCGGCTACCGCAACGCCGCCCTCGACCTGGACCCGCACACCTTCTGGCCACTGTCGGAATCCTCGGGCACCACCGCCAAGGACAGCGTCCTGGCCAACGAGGGCACCACCAACGCCACCTACGAGAACGTCACCCTGGGGCAGCCCGGTCCGCTGACCGGCTCCTCGGCGACAGCGGCCGGCTTCAACGGCACCTCCTCGGACATCTCCCTGCCGAAGAACCTGGGCAACGACACCGACTCCGGCGCGCTGTCCCTGTGGTTCAAGACCTCCCAGGGTCCCGGCGTCATCTACTCCTACGCCTCCCAGCCCATCGGCTCCGGCCAGGCCGCGGGCTTCTACACGCCGTCCATCTACGTGGGCACCGACGGCAAGCTGAACGCCGAGTTCTGGTACAGCGGCGGCGTCAACCCGATCGTCTCCTCCGCCTCGGTCGCCGACGGCAAGTGGCACCACGTGGTGCTGTCCGCGGCGGGCAACTCCCAGGCCCTGTACCTGGACAACACCAAGGTCGGCTCGCGCACCGGTTCCGTCTCCATCAAGAGCGCGACCGCCTTCGGCAAGAACCAGTCGTTCAACTACCTCGGCACCGGCTTCCTCGGCGGGTCCTGGCCCGACGAGCCGCACTACTCCACCTCCTCCGGCGACGGCTACCCCACCTACTTCAACGGCTCCATCGCGGACGCCGCCTGGTACAGCCGCCCGCTGCAGGCCGCCGACGTCAGCGAGCTGTACAAGTACGGCACGCACAGCACCAGCCTCCTGACCTCCATCACGCGCCCGTCCGGCAAGACGTTCGCGGCGATGACGTACGACCCCGCCACCACCACCCTGACCCAGCTCACCGACGAGAACGGCGGCGTGTGGAAGCCGGGCGCGCCCACGGTCACCGGCTCCAGCAACACCTACCGCGGCGCGGTGCTGGGCGGCGCCCCGAACCAGTACTTCCGCTTCGGTGAGGCCGCCGGCGCCTCGCAGGCGCTGAACGAGGTCCGCGGCGGCACCGGCACCTACAACGCGGTGACGCTCGGCGCGGCGGGACCGTTCAGCGACCACACCACGGCGTCCTTCAACGGCAGCACCTCGTACGCGAGCCTGCCCAGCGGCGCCGTGCCCGGCTCCGGCGCCGAGTCGGTCAGCCTGTGGTTCAAGACCTCCACCGCGGGCGGCGTGCTGCTCGGCACCTCCCGCGACCCGCTGAGCTCGGGGACGACGCCCGGCAACTACACGCCGGTGCTCTACGTGGGCAGCAGCGGAAAGCTGTACGGCGAGTTCTGGTTCTCCAGCGGCGCCGGCAAGCCGCTCGCCTCCTCCGCCGCCGTCACCGACGGCAAGTGGCACCACGCGGTGCTGTCGTCGTCGGCCACCAGCCAGTCGCTGTACCTCGACGACGCGCTGGTCGGCACCCAGAGCGGCACCGCCGCCATGAGCAACCAGCCGTACCTCTCCGTCGGCTCGGGCTACATCGGCGGCTCCTGGCCCGACGAGGCGCACGCCAGCACCACGTCCAACACCGGATACGTCACCTACTTCAACGGCTCGGTGGCCGAGGTGGCCGTCTACCGCTCCGAGCTGTCCGCGGGGGACGTGGACGAGCAGTTCCACGCGGCGAAGAACTCCACCGGCCTGTTGCCGGTCGAGACCGTCAAGGTCACCACGCCGACCAACGCCACGCTCACCTACACCTACGACGTCACCCACGGCAACCGCGCCCTGACCGAGACCGACGCCCTCGGCAACAGGACCAGCTTCGGCTACGACACCGCCGGCTTCGAGCACACGGTCGTCGATCCCAACGGCGCCATGACCGTCACCGGCCATGACGTGCGCGGCAACATCGTCTCCTCGACGACCTGCCAGGACCAGGCCGCGAACAAGTGCAACACCGAGTACTACACGTACTACCCCGACGACACCACGGCCCAGCTGACCACCGCGGACCCGCGCAACGACCAGGTGCTGACCGCGCGTGACGGCCGCTCCTCGTCCGCCACCGACACCACCTACCTCACGTCGTACACGTACGACTCGGCGGGCAACCAGACCGCCATCACCGGCCCCGCCGTCCCGGGCTTCCCGAACGGCCGCACCACGACGACCGTCTACAGCGACGGCACCAGCGCCTACCCGTCCGCCGACGGCGGCGTGGTGCCCAAGGGCCTGCCGGTGAAGACGATCAGCCCCGGCGGTGCGGTCAACCAGGTCTCCTACTTCGCGAACGGCGACGTGGCCTCCACCACCGACGCCATCGGCCTGGTCACCCAGTACACCTATGACGGGCTCGGCCAGGTCACCAGCCAGAAGGTCGTCTCCGACACCTACCCGAACGGCCTGACCACCACCTACAAGTACGACGCGGCCGGCCAGGTCACCGAGGAGCACGACCCGCAGCTCACCGACCGCGTCACCGGCGCCACCCACTCCGCCGTCACCACCACCGTCTTCGACGATGACGGCAACGTCACCTCGCAGACCGTCTCCGACGGCAGCGGCGGCGACCAGTCCCGCACCAAGACCTGGACGTACGACGACTACGACCACGTGGCGACCGAGTCGGACGCCAACGTCGCGGCGGGCGCGTCCTACGGCAACACCACGACCTACTCGTACGACACCTCCGGCAACAAGACCAAGGAGGTCTCGAGCGCCGGCAACGAGATCGACTACACGTACGACGCCGAGGGCAACCTGCTCACCCAGGGGCTGATGTACAAGGGCGACCCCGTCAACCCGCAGACCCCGACGCTCCTCACCGAGTCCTCGCGCGCCTACGACCCCTCCGGACGCCTCGCCTCGGTGACCGACGCGATGGGCAGCACCACGTCGTACACCTACACCGACGACGGGCTGCTCGCGACGGCGACCAAGAAGAGCGCCGACGGCTCCAGCAGCTACGTCCTCGAGTCGAACACCTACGACGCCGCCGGCAACCTGATCTCCAAGACGACGGACAACGGCGAGAACGTCACCGACTACACCGTCGACGCGGCCTCCCGCACCACCTCCACCACCATCGACCCGACCGGCGTGGACCGCGTCACCACGGTCTCGTACACGCCGGACGACCAGGTCGCCAGCCAGAACGACCACGACTCCTCGGGCTACGACCGCACCGTCACCAGCACCTACGACGACATGGGCAACCTGCTCAGCGAGACGCTGTACGGGGACGCCTCCGGTCACCCCGCGGGCTGGTGGAAGCTGAACCAGACCTCCGGCACCAACGTCACCGACGCCTCCGGCAGCGGCAACACCGCGCAGGCCACCGGCGTCACCTGGAGCGACGACGCCGCGAACTTCGCGGGGAGCACCGGTCAGCAGATCGCCACCAACGGTCCGGTGCTCGACACCACCACGTCGTACACCGTCTCGGCGTGGGTGAAGATGAGCTCGCTGCCGACCCACAACGCGACGGTCGTGGCGCAGTCCGGCACCACCAACAGCGCGTTCATGCTCCAGTACAACTACGCGCACACCAGCGCCCCGCTGTGGAGCATGGAGCAGACGAGCAAGGACGCCTCGGGCCCCACGTTCCCGGCGGCGTACTCCACCGCCGCGGCGACCAGCGGTGACTGGACGCACCTGGTGGGTGTCTACGACTCCACCACCGGCACCATCCAGCTCTACGTCAACGGCGCCCTGGCCGGCAGCGGCAGCAACACCACCCCGTGGGGCGCCACCGGCCCGCTGACCATCGGCCAGGCCAAGTACGCGGGCAACGCCACCGACCTGCTGCCCGGTGCCGTGTCCGACGTGCAGACCTACCAGCGGGCCCTGTCCGCCTCCGAGATCTCCTCGCTGTACGGCAAGGGCCGCACCGGCGGCACGGTCGGCTCGTCCGACGAGCAGACGACGAAGTGGACGTACGACAAGCGCGGCCTGCCGACGTCCATGACGGACGCCGAGCAGAACACCACCACCTACCAGTACGACGAGTCCGGCAACCTGGCGGTGACGACCGCGCCGGCCGTGCAGGCGGAGGCGGACGGCACCGGCCCGGTGACCGTCCACCCGGTCACCACCTCCGGTTTCAACACCTTCGGTGAGGCCGTCGAGGAGCAGGACCCCAACGGCCTGACCACGACGACGGCGTACGACGCGGTCGGCAACAAGGTCTCCGAGACGCTGCCGCCGTACACCCCCGCCGGCGCCTCGACGCCGAACGCGGGCACCACGGTGTGGACGTACGACAGCGAGGGCAACCAGACGTCGGTGACGACGCCGGGCGGCCGGACCACGTCGTACCTGTACGACCAGATGGGCAACGTCGCCCAGATCACCGAACCGGACGGCACCAAGACCCACGCCACCTACGACACCAACGGCGACGAGCTGTCCGCGACCGACGGCACCGGCGCGCAGACCCAGGCGACGTACGACTTCCTGGGCCGCCAGCTCACCCAGACGACGCTGGAGCGCTATCCGTCGACGAAGACGCTGACGACCACGAACTCCTACGCGGTCACGTCCGGCAACCCCTACGGCGCGCACCTGGCCTCGACCACCACACCCGGCGGGGTGACGACGTCGTACGGCTACAACCGGGCCGGTGACATCACCTCGGTGACGGACGGGGCGGGCAACACCACCCGGTACACGTACGACTTCGAGGGCAACCGGCAGAAGACGATCCTGCCGGACGGCACCTCCTCGGAGACGGACTACAACGCCTCCGGCGCCCCGGTGCAGAGCACCCAGTACGACGCGAACAACAACGTGCTGGCGCAGACGTCGCAGACCTACGACGGCAACGGCAACGTGGTCTCGGCGACCGACGCGAACGGCCACACCAGCCACTTCACGTACGACGCGGCGGGCACCCTCACGCAGGAGATCCAGCCGGTCGACGCGTCCACGTCGATCACGACGACGTTCGGCTACGACGCGGCGGGTCAGCGGACCCGGTTCACCGACGGCCGCGGCAACTCCTGGCGCTACACGTACACACCGTGGGGCCAGCAGGAGAAGGTGATCGAGCCGACGACGGCGAAGTACACCTCGGCGGCGGACTCGACCACGACGTACGCGTACGACGCGAACGGGCAGCTCACGAACGTGACGCAGCCGGGCGGCGTGACGACGTCGATGACGTACGACTCGCTGGGCCAGCTCAAGCAGATGTCCGGCACGGGTGCGGACGCCGCGACGGCGACCCGCAGCTTCACCTACGACGCGGACGGCCGGGTGCTGACCGCGGACACCACCGAAGCCGGCAACACCGGCGCGGCGGACCACCAGGCGGCGACGCACGACGCGTTCACCTACGACGACCGGGGCGACCTGCTCACGACCTCCGGCTCGGCGGGCTCGTCGAACTTCTCGTACAACGACGACGGGCAGATGCTCTCCCGCACGGACGCGGCGGGCACCACGAACTACGGCTACGACTCGGCGGGCCGTCTGGCCTCGCTGGACGACGCGGCCACGGGCACGCACCTGACGTACACGTACGGGGTGCTGAACGAGCTGAAGTCGATCAAGTACGGATCGACGGGCCAGACCCGCACGTTCAGCTACAACAGCGCGCACGAGCTGACGGGCGACACCCTGGTCCAGGGCGCCTCGACGCTGGCGAGCTTCTCCTACGGCTACGACAAGAACGGCAACCTGACGTCGAAGACGACGACGGGTGTCTCGGGTGCGTCGTCGAACACCTACACCTACGACTGGGCGGACCGCCTGACGTCGTGGAACAACGGCACGACGACCACGCAGTACGCGTACGACGCGTCGGGCAACCGCATCCGCAACGGCTCGAACGTGTACACGTACGACGAGCGTGACGAGCTGACGTCGGACGGAGTGAACTCCTACGACTACTCGGCGCGCGGCACGATGACGCAGCAGTCGTCGGCGAGCGGCACGATGGCGTTCAGGACGGACGCGTTCGGCGACCAGATCGTGGCGGGCACGCAGTCCTACACGCTCGACGCGACCGGCCGGAACATCACCGACACCGACACGACGCAGGGGTCGTCGCGCACCTTCCAGTACTCGGGCGCGGACAACACGATCGCCTCGGACGGCGACAACACCTACACCTACGACCCCGCGGGCGGCCTGATCGGCATCAAGCCGGCCGGCGGCACCGGAGTCCTGGCCCTGACGGACCAGCACAACGACGTGGTGGGCACCTTCACGTCGGGTGCGACGGGGCTGGCGGGTTCGGTGTCGTACGACCCGCTGGGCAAGGTCGTCTCGCCGACGGACACGATCGCGGGCCATCTGGGCTTCGAGTCGGGCTGGACGGAACCCGGCACGGGTGACGTGGGCACGGCCTCGCGCTGGTACGACCCGGGTACGGGCGAGTTCCGGAACAAGGACAGCTTCTCGCCGAACCCGGTGCCGAACTCGGCGGCGGCGAACCCGTTCGCGTACGTCGCGGACAACCCGATGGAGGGCACGGACCCGTCCGGTCACTGCTCCTGGTGGACCGGGTCGTGCGAGGTGCAGGCCGTCAAGCACACGGTGAGCAAGGCCAAGAGCGCCTGGCACGCGGTGAAGAAGGAGGCGACGCACCTCTACCACCGGGCGCGTCAGGTGGTGCACCACGCGGTGAGCGCGGTCAAGCACGCGGCGCACCGCTTCGTGAGCCACGTGCGGGATGTGTACCGGGCGACGGTGCGCTACACGCGGCGGATCTATCACTACGCGGCACGGCATGTCAGACGCTGGTACCGCCATGTGGTGCACGCCATGCACTCGGCCTATCACCGGGTCTCGAGTGTGGTGCACCGGGCCTGGCGTGCGACGAAGCACTACGCGCACGAAGCCGTGAGCGTGGTGAAGAAGGCGGCGCACAAGGTCGCCTCGGTGGCCCGGACGGCGTACCACGCGACGGTGTCGGCGGCGAAGACGGCGGCGACGTACGTCAAGCACCACGCGGCGGCGATCACGTCCTTCGTGGTCTCCACGGCGGTGTTCGCGGGCTGCGAGGCGGCCACGTGGGGCGTGGGCACGATCGGCTGTGCTGCGCTGGCGGGTGCGGCCGGCTCCCTGGTGGAGCAGGGCTTCAAGTGCGCGCAGAACGGCGGCGGCGACTGCAGCGTGGGCGCGTTCGCGGGTTCGGCCCTGGAGGGCGCGGCCACGGGTGCGCTGGGCGGCGCGATGGGCGAGCTGGGCGGCAAGCTGCTGGCCAAGGTGGCCCCGAAGGCGATGAGCGTCGTGGGCGGCCTGTTCGGCAAGGGGGCGACGGAGGCGGCTGATTCAGCGGCGTCGGACGCCACCGATCAGGCGGCTTCGGCGGCGGAGTCGGAGGGGGCGGGGACCAAGGCGCAGTCGCACTCGAACGAGTCGAGCGAAGGACCTACCGCCTGTCACAGCTTCACCGCGGGCACAAGGGTCCTGATGGCGGACGGCACGACCGAGGCCATCAACCAGGTCAAGGTCGGTGACACGATCGCCAACTCGGTGCCGGGTGTTGCGGGCACGGAGGCCCACAAGGTCACCGCGGTGATCGTCACCCACACCGACCACGACTTCGTCGACCTGACCGTCAAGGCGGCGGCCGAGTCCGGCACCAAGCAGGCGGTGAAGGACGGATCGAAGTCCGGCCTGAAGGCCGGGGCGAAGTCTCTGGCCAAGAAGGCGGCCCGCAAGGCGGCGTTCGGCCTGGCGGCCTCCGCTGCGGTACTGGGCGCCCTGGCGGCGAGCCACAGCCACGCCGACCAGTCGGCGACGGCGCCGGTGGCAGCGGTCAGTCCGGTCACGACGGTCCAGCACACCAAGGCCGACGCGGGTGAGAAGGATGCCCAAGGCGCGCACCTGACGACGACCTTCCACCACCCGTTCTACGACGAGACCCAGTCGGCGTTCGTCGAGGCCAAGGACCTGAAGGCCGGCGACGTCCTCCAGACCCCGACCGGCACGGCCAAGGTCACCGGTGTCCGCCTTTACCACGCGCACACCACGACGTACGACCTCACCATCGGCACCCTCCACACGTACTATGTGGAGGCAGGCAGCACCCCGGTCCTCGTCCACAACTGCGACCGTTACAGCCACGGCGGGAGCGTCCGGTACGAGGGTTTGGACGAACTCGGACGGCCGCAGGGCGTACACGCGTCGATTGACAAGTCGATGCTGGACAGCGGCACCGAGGCGGGAGGCACGAGGCCGCCAGGCTGGCGCGGCAACGGGACTGACTACAACGAGGCGAGGGGCCATCTTCTCGCCAATCGTCTGGGAGGAGCAGGCAAGGGCCCGCTTGCACGCTACAACCTGGTCACGCTGACGCAGAATCCGGTTAACTCGCCGTGGATGCGAGACCTCATCGAGCAGCAGGTCTACGACGCGGTGGACGCGGGTGAGGTCGTGCAGTACTCCGTGAAGCCGATTTACGAAGGAGCGAACAGAATTCCGATCCGGCTGGAGTTTTCGGCGGTGGGTAATAAGGGATTCAGTCTCTCCGGTTTCTTGGAAAATCCGGCGGCTAGAGTGATCTCCGGAAAATTCAGCTTCTGACCGCACTGAGGCTCACGGGGTGACCGTGAGCCTCAGTGCTTACCGGTACACTGGCAGGGCTTGTCATCACGGAGGTCTGTATGTCCCGGACGACGCCCGCGCGCCCTCTCGATATCGAAGCTGTCTTTCCAGAGCTTCGTGAACACACCTCGCTCGCTACGCGGCTCCACCCGCGTCCCGGGCGCCCCGGTCCGATGGACAGCTCCGTGGGAGGAATGCTGCTCTGGCCGGATGACGAGCCATGGCCGGTCTGCACTGTCCCTCACCGGAAGTCGCGAGGTGAGCTGCTGCGTAACGTGAGAGAGCGACGCCGCATCCTTGACCTGGCTTGGAGTCGGGTGGGTGCGACCGGTCAGCCGACCGGCCCCACTGATGAGGAGCGTGAGCAGTTGAACGCTCTGAACAAGCGCGGCAACTACGCTCCGGATCTGTCGGATGATGCTCCCATTCCCATGCTGCCGGTGCTCCAGTTGTTCCGGCGGGATGCTCCGGTGCTGGAGTTTCCGGACGGAAAAGACCTGCTGCAGGTTCTCTGGTGCCCGTTCGATGCTCATGGAGAGGACAGGGCGATTGACATCCGACTGGTGTGGCGAGAGGCGGCGCTGGTCTCCGCTCCGCTGGTGCAGGCACCTGAGATAAAGGTTGTGGGGCGCGCCGGCTACGTTCCCGATGCCTGCCTTCTGCATCCTGAGCAGGTTGTCGAGCACCAGAGCTTCGAGCTCCTTCCTGAAGCGCTCCAGGAATCTCTGGAGGAATGGGAGGACTGGGAGAGCGAAGAAGCGCCGCACTATCAATACGACCTGTCGATCGCGCCGGGCTGGAAGGCAGGTGGCTTTGCCTCATGGCATTTGACAGGCCCTCAGATGATGGTATGCGACTGCGGTGCACCGATGCGACTGCTGATAACTATTGACAGCAAGGAGTGGGACAACGGGAGCCTGAGCTGGAGGCCTGTTGAAGACGCGGAGCTTTCCGCGTACGGCCTCAGTACCCCGACGCGCATTGTCGTGGGAAGGGCTGGAGCCCTGCGTGTTTTCGTCTGCACCGTGGACGCCTCGCACCCCCACAGGATCAGCGAGCAATAGTCGGGGTCCTACCGGCCGATGGGCGGCGAGGCGCTTGTGCCAGTGAGAGCGCGATGGCCTTGCATGGCCTTGGAACGTAGCGAGGAGTTCGCCGAGCTGTACGCGCGCGTGATCGGGTTGAGCTACTCCGATGAAGACGCAGGGATGGCTGGCCCGCACCTCACGTGCTGATTCGCCACGGTGATCGAGCGGCGGTTGGCCCATGCCGCTGACCGGCGCAGATGATCGCGCACGGCTACGGGATGGGATGCCGCACGACACCGGGCGGGTATCGCCATGAGGGCATCGATCGGCAGCCCGGAGCCCAGCCATGTCAGGACCCGCTCGCTTGTGGTCGCCGACCGTCTGCTTGGATCCGGGCATGACGGATTGGTCCAAGCTCCATGAGGCGCATGGCTCCGCGGAAGGTGTCCCGGCTCTTCTCGACCGGTTCGAGGCGGATCCGCCTGGGGTCTGGTCCGAGTTCATGGACCGGCTGTGTCCGACGCTCGACACCGCCTTCTCGGCGAGCTTTGCGGCGCTTCCCCGCTTGGCCCGGATCGCAGCCGACCAGGAGCCGGATGAGCGGCGCTGGGTTCTGCTCGCGGCGGGCCCGATCGTGACCTGTGCGCGTCGGTCGGCTGAGGGTGTTTCCGCGCGGGAGGTCCACTCATCGCAGATCGCGGAGCTTTCCCGGCTGACTGAGGAGTGCCTCCGTCTGCCGCTCGAGATCGAGGACTATGTCGGACTCGTTCAGGCAGCCTTGGCCTTCGAGGGCGTAGAGGTCTGGGACGAGCGCCTGGACGAGCTGGCGCAAGGCGAATACGAGGTCGACTGCCCTTACTGCGGAGTGAACCTGTTCATCGTCATGGGTGATGACGGCTTCTTTTCCTGCAGCGACGACTACGCGCTGGGGGATGTCGGGACGACACCACTACGGCCGACTGCTCCGACCGAACTGGAGGGCTTGGCCAAGCGGCTCCATGACCAAGCCGTCGCTGATGGACAGTCGGAGTTTGCCGAAAGGGTGCCGTATCTGTTCGGGCAAGCGGCGTGTACTGACTGTGAAACGGTGTTCTCGGTGGCGGAACGAGTGGTCGCGAACGTGATGCCGTCCGGGTGAGCCTTCTCCCTCGAGCGCGCAGCGCGCAGCGCACAACGCAGGACGCTGAGGTCGGAGATGAAGCTCCACCAAGCCGCGTCGGCCTGCCCCGCGTCCTCAGCGCGTCACCGGCAACCCCGCCACGAACCGCGGCCCGTCCGCCTTGTGCTGCACCGGGAACGTGACCTTCAGGCCCTTGTCCTGGCCGGCCAGCGTCAGGTGGGTGACGTACTGCAGACCCAGGAACGCCTTCTTCGAGCCGCCCGCCGACACGTACGGCCGCGGCAGGTTCAGCAGCAGCTTGCCCGGCTTGCCGCCGCGGTTGCCGTCGAAGAACAGCAGGCGCTGGTCGGTCAGGACTATGTACATCGGGCGCGGCGTGACCGTCGCCATCACCGTGCCCGCACTCAGGACGCCCACCACGGCCGCGGTGAGCGCCTGCTTGCGGACCGACACCGAGCCGACGCCCGCCAGGGTCGTCATCTCCACCTGCTCGCCCTCCAGGAGCAAGGGTGCGGTGGTTTCCAGCAGTTGCCTGGTGCGGCGGGCGTTGAGGGCCATGGGGGCTCCAGAAAGGGGAGAGCGGGAAGCGCAGGTGTGCGCACGAGAGCGTCCGGGGGGGGATCCGGGCGACCGGGGGTGGCGAGAGCGACGCGCGGGTCACGGCGGATGATCAGACGGGCGGATTATACGGGGGTCCGGTGAACGGGAGATGACCGGAGGGCAGGGAAGCGATCAAGGTGTGGTCATCCGTCCGCCTGCCCGGGCCGGACATCCCCGGCGAATCCCGTTGTCACCGCTCTCGCTTAGTATCCGCGACATGTCGCACCCCTCCGCCCCCTCCCTGCCGCCCCCCGACTTCGAGGTGGCCTCCGCCTTCCCCGAGGCCGCCTGGCTGCGGCAGGCGGCCGCCGCGTGGGACTGGGCGTCCATACGGCAGTACGTGTACGGGCTGCCGCAGGGCACGGACCGCAGCTTCGCCGTGGGGGTGCTGTCCGATGTGAAGGGGGTCGAGGACTGGATGCGCGACATCCTCGCCGCAACCCCCGACGACGTGCTCGCGCTCACCGTCCTCGGCAACCGCGAGGTGCACATCGGCTGGGAGATCCGCACCGCCGCTCCCGCCAAGCAGGTCAGCCGCGAGCAGTTCGCCGGGCTGCACGCGCACCTGCGACAGGCCGAGCAGCATCTGATCCGGGCCACCGCGCTCGACCCGGCCTTCGACGCGGCCTGGGCCGCACGCCTCAACACCGCCAGGGGGCTGGAGCTCGGGCAGAACGAGGCGCGGCGCCGGTACGACCGGCTGACCGCACACCACCCGCACCACCTCACCGCACAGGGCCGGCTGCTCCAGCAGCTCTGCCCCAAGTGGAGCGGGAGCTGGGAGGCGGCCCACGGCTTCGCGCGGGAATGCCTCGTCAACGCCCCCGTCGGGGCCATGAACGGCGGCATGGTGGCCGAGGTGCACATGGAGCACTGGCTCGACCTGAAGGGCAAGGAGCGCGAGGACTACCTGCGCCAGGACGCTGTACGCACCGAACTCGTCGAGGCCGCCGAGCGGTCCGTGCTCCACCCGCACTTCCACCGCGGCTACGGCTGGGTCACCGTCGCGGGCTACTTCGCCGCCCTGTTCTCCCTCGCGGGTGACCTGCCCCGGGCCGCCGCCTGCTTCCGCGTCCTGGGCAACCTGGCCTCGGAGTCCCCCTGGGCCTACCTGGGCCGCGACGCCACCGCGGTCTACGTCAAGCACCGCGACGCCGCACTCGCCAGAGGATGACCCGGATGAGCCGCACGAGCCGGACGACCCCTATGAACACGCCGAACAGAGGCCCCAGATGAACCCCCAGGCCGCCATCCACCCCACCGAGGTCGACGGCATACCCGCCCTCTTCGCGTACGCCACCGGGCCGATGCGCGCCGGACTCGTCTTCCGGGTCGGTGTCGCCGACGAGACGCTCGCCCGCACCGGTGTCACGCACCTGGTCGAGCACCTCGCCCTGCACCGCCAGGGCCTGGCCGACTACCACTTCAACGGCGCGACCAAGGCGGCCTTCACCCACTTCCACGTGGAGGGCGCCGAGCACGAGGTCGTCGCCTACCTCCACGGGGTCTGCGCCTCGCTCTCCGACCTGCCCATGGAGCGCCTGGAGACCGAGAAGGAGATCCTGCGCACCGAGGAGTCCCGGCGCGATGTCGGCCAGCTCCCGTTGTGGCGCTACGGCGCCCAGGGGTACGGCCTGGTCAGCTATCCGGAGTGGGGCGTGCGGGGAATGCGCCCGGACGACGTACGGGAGTGGGTGGACACCTGGTTCACACAGGGCAACGCCGCGCTGTGGATCGCCGGTGAGCGGATGCCGGCCGGGCTCACCCTGAAACTGCCTGCCGGCCCGCGTCGCCCCCTGCCCGCCGTCACCTCGGCGCTGCCCACCGCTCCCGCCTACTTCTCCGACGGCAAGGGCGGCGTCCTGCTGGACGCCGTCGTCACCGACACCACCGCGGCCCGGGTGTACGCGGGTGTCCTGGAGCGCGAACTCTCCCGCGCCCTGCGGCAGGAGGGCGGCTATTCCTACACGGCGGCCGCCGACTACGCCTCGCGCCGCGACGGCTACGCCCTGGTGACCGCCTTCGCGGACGCCCTGCCCGCCAAGCAGGACGCGGTGCTCGGCGGCTTCGTCGACGTCCTCGCCGGGCTTCAGGTGGGCCGGATCGCGCAGGGCGACCTCGAGGCGGTGCGCTCCCGGGCCGACGGAGCGCTGACCGTGCAGGACGCGGCCGCACGGAGGCTGCCGGGGGCGGCGGAGGACCTGCTCGCCGGGCGGCCGGTGCGCAGTCTCGACGAACTGCGTTCCGAACTGTGGAGTGTGACACCGGAGCATCTGCACGCGGTGGCGCTGGAGGCGGCTGGGACCGCGCTGATGCAGGTGCCCGCGGGGCACAGCGCGAACTGGGCGGGTTACACGGCGGCGCCCACGCGTTCGTCGTACGCGGTGACCGGGCGGCGGTTCGCCTCGGTGGGCGGTGACGGTTCCGCGCTGGTGTTCGGGGACGAGGGCGTCAGCATGACCGTGCGTGCGAAGGACGGGACGGAGAACGCGGTGACCGTGGCCTACCGCGCCTGCGCCGCGGTGCTGAGCTGGCCCGACGGCGGCCGTCAGCTCATCGGGACCGACGGTCTGGCCCTGGAGGTGGAGCCGGGGCTGTACGGCGTGGACCCGCACACCATGGCGGCCCTCGATGCCGCCGTGCCGCAGTCCGCGGTGGTGTGGCTGCCGGCCCGGCAGCAGCAGCCGAGGCCGCGACCGGCCGCGGCGGCCCAGGGGAGCGGGGCAACGCCGGGCGAGAAGCAGCCGGCCCCCGCCCGGCGCACCGGGCGGCAGACGGCGGCGGTGGTCGTGTTCGGCCTCCTGGCCAGCCTGTTCGCCTTCCTGGCCCTCGCGGTCACGGTCTTCGGCCGCGATCCGCAGACCAGCACCGGGGAGTGGCTCGGCATCGCGGGCTTCATGTGGGGCGTCACCGCCCTGCTGGCCTGGCCCGCCGTACGGATCCTGCGGGGGACGCGGAGGGTGTGAGGCGTATCGCCGTACAGGGGCGGACCTGGCGCGGTACCCGTACGGGCGTACGGCGCCGGGCTACCGCATGTACGGGTTCCGCTGCATCGGTTGCGGTTGCGGTTGCGGCATCGCTCCGTACATCGCCACCGGCTTCGGCGTCGGCCTGTCGAACAGGGCGAACAGCAGCAGGCCCGTCGCCGTCAGCAGGCTCACGATCACGACCACGCCGAGGATGGGATCACCCGCGCCATCGCCCTGGTGCGCCGCCCACGGCAGGGTCACGCACTCGTAGAACGCGAACGACCCGAAGGCGCCCCAGTCCGACGGCCGCCTGCGGCGGACCGCCACGTACAGGAACGGCACCCACACCAGCAAGCCCAGCGATCCCCACACCAGGACCGACCAGGCCATCCGCTGGAACCCGCCGGCCTCCAGCCGTCTCTCCATGTGAACCCCCAAGCCCCACGCCCGAAACCCCCCGGCCCTCCGCCGCCGCGGACGGGGAGAGCGCAGGGGGCAAGGCTAGAGCAGTGGGCCCGGCGCCGGGACCGCGGGGGACGAACGGCGTTTGACGGCGTATGTGCGTCTCCTGACGCGCCGGTCCGGTCCGTCGTTCCCCGGGGACCGGTGGTTTTGCCGTTACGTGAGAGAATCTTGTGACGCCCAAGGGGACCCGTTTCCCCAGCGCAAGGGCGCCGTCGGTTACGGTGCGATCCGCTTCGGACGCTCAAGTCCCGTGTGCCTGCGCACGTTTCCCTGCGGATTCACGACAGATCCGTACGGACGTCGCCGTGCCGGACCGCGTCGCTTCAGGGGCTCAGCAGATTTTCCGGCGGACGCCGCACGCGTCCGCCCGGCGTGAATTGGGGTGGGGATGGCCGGGCATCGGCAGTCCAAGAAGTTCAGGTACATCACGTGGTCGGTGGCCGGCGCCGCCGTCGTCGCCGGTGCCGGGATCGCGGCGCAGACGTCGATGGCGGCCACGACCTGGCCCGCCCAGAAGACGTACACCGGACACGCCTTCGACACCTGCACCGCGCCCTCGACGGCCGCGATGAAGGCCTGGAACACCGGCTTCTACGGGGCGGCCGCCGTCTACGTCGGCGGCAAGAACCGCGGGTGCAGCCAGCCCAACCTCACCGCGTCCTGGGTGAAGTCCGTCAGCTCGATGGGCTGGAAGCTCATCCCGATCTACGTCGGCGCCCAGCCGCCCTGCCAGACCGGCTCCAACCCGGAGAAGCTCACCGCCACCACCGCCGCCACCCTGGGGACGAGCGACGCGAACGACGCGGTCGCCAAGGCGTCCGCACTGGGCATGAAGGCCGGCAGCCCCATCTACCTCGACATGGAGCCGTACGACATCACGAACACGTCGTGCAACAACGCCGTGCTGACGTACGTCCGGGCCTTCGACAAGCAGCTGCGCACCAAGATCTACCGCGCCGGGTACTACGGCTTCAGCAGCTCCAGCGCCAAGGCCGTCGCCACCGCGACCAACAAGACCGACCTGCCGGGCAACCTCTGGTACGCGCTGTGGGACAAGCAGTACACGACGACCACGGACTGGCCGTGGGGCTCCACGCAGTACACCGACCACAGCCGCGCCCACCAGTACATGGTGAACAGCAAGGAGACGCGGGGCGGCTACACCATCACCGTGGACCGTGACGCCTGGGACGCGCCGGTCGCCATCACCGGCTGAACCGCCGGCCCAGCCACCACCCGAGGGGGCGGTACATGAAGGTCGTCGCCGTACCGGCAGTGCGGCTGTTCGCCGTACGGGCGGGATTCGCCGCGCTGCCCGTCGTCAGCCTGGGGCTGTTGTGTCCCGTGCCGTCCCTCGTGCTCGCCCTGCGCCGGCGCAGGGCGAGCGACTGGTGGGCCTTCGCGGCGTTCAGCGCCGTCCTCGTGGCCTGGGTCGCCGAACTGGAGCTGACGCCGGACACGACGCACGGGGCGCTGTTCGCACTCGACGTCGTGCTGATCCTGCTCTCGATGGGCGGGGCCTCGCTCCACGCCTGGAAGGTCTGGCCGCGACGGGCCGGCGGCCGCTGACACGGACACCCGGCGGAGAACAGACACACACGTACGACAGGAGAGCGGGAAAGTCGTGGCCAAGCAGGTCAGGCAGGTGACGCAGGCACGCCCGGCGAACGCGGGACAGGGCGGCCCCGCGGGGCGGCTCACCGCGGTGGGGCGCGCCGTCGTCACCTGGCTGCGCTCGCTCCGCGGACGCACCATCGCGCTGACGGCGGGCTCGCTCGCCGTCGTCGCCGCGGTGGTCGTGACCGGCGCGTTGCTCTTCCGGCACGACGACCGGCCGCCGATCCCGGACACCAGGGCAAGGCACTACGACGACGTCGACGCCTGCCTGCTCACCGACGCCAAGGGCATCACGGCGGGGACCACGGCCGCCGAGGTCTGGCAGGGCATGCAGGACGCCTCCCTCAAGACGCACGCGCGCGTGAGCTACGCGCCGGTGACCGGCGAGCAGAGCGCCGCCAACGCCCGCCCGTACCTCAACGGTCTGCTGCAGCGCTCCTGCGACGTGGTGCTCGCCGTGGGCCGGCCGGAGATCTCGGCCGCCGCGCAGACGGCACCGCGGTACCGGAAGGTCGGCTTCGTGCTCGTCGGCACCGGGGGCGGCGAGACGGCCGGTGCCAATGTGACCAGGCTCGACACCGGCGACAAGCTGCGCGCCGACGTCGCCGGGGCGGTCGAGCGAGCGGTGGGCGGGCGGGCCTGAGCCACCCGGGGATTCCCGCCCACGGCCGGGCGGTGCCCGAAGTGCCGGTGAATCGTTGGTCGAATGGGTTGGCCGGAGCCGGTCCGCTCCTTACCATCGATCACCGCAAGACCTTGTGCACCGTCGCACAAACCCCCTCGGGAGGTCACTTTGCACCGCCGTCGCCCCGCGATCGCCCTCACCGCCGCCCTGGTCGCGGCACCTCTCCTCACCGCGTGCGGCGGCACCGCGCACCCGGGTGCCGCGGCCGTCGTCGGAGGTGAGCGGATCACGGTCGCGCAGCTCGAGAGCCGGGTGGACGAGGTGCGCGCGGCCCAGCGCGCCGCCGCCACGGACGACGCCCAGTACGAGCAGGCGGTCGCCCAGACCAGCACCCTCACCCGGGACACGCTGCACACCATGGTTCTGGACCGGGTCCTGGACCGCGCCGCCGAGAACGCGGGCGTGAGCGTCAGCGCCAGGGACGTCGAACAGATGCGGGCGAACCTCCAGGCGCAGGCGGGCGGCGCGAAGGAGCTGCAGAGCGTGTGGCTGCAGCAGTACGGGGTGGCCCCCGGGCGCCTCGACGACAGCCTCCGCACGGAGGTCGAGGCGCAGAAGCTGGCCGCCGCGCTCGGCGCCGACATGAGCACGACCCAGGGCAAGAACGCGTTCTGGAAGGCCCTGTCGCAGGCGTCCAAGGAACTGCACGTCGACCTGAACCCCCGCTACGGCACCTGGGACGTGCAGAAGAGCAGCCGGGTGGACGCGAAGACACCGTGGGTCAAGGAGGTCACGGCGTCGGCTGAACAGCAGACGGCGTAGACGGGTGGTCCGGGGCCGGGGCGGGCGGTACTCCGGGCCTGTGGACGACTCCGGGGGTGGTGCTCCGGGCCTGTGGACGACTCCGGGGGTGGTGCGCTGGGCCTGTGGACGACTCCGGGGGCGGTGCGCCGGGCCCGTGGACGACTCCCGGGGCGGTGCCTCCGGGCCTGTGGACAACCCCGGGGGCCGTCCGTGGCGTGCGTTACGTTCGGAGGGTGAACGCAACCAGCTTCGAAGCGGCCCCGGGACCGGAGGCGACCGGCGAGCCCGGCCGGATCGTCCTACTCACCACCAGCCACCGGGTCGCCCCAGGGCTCCTGTCCTGGCCCGCCTGGCAGGCGCTGCACGCCGCCGACCGGGTCCTGTGCGCGGACGGCGCGCACCCGCAGCTTCCCTATCTGCGCGAGGCGGGCATAACGGTCGAGGAGGCCGCGCCGGGCGCGCAGGACCTGGTCGACGCCTGCGCCGGCGGCCGTACGGTGGTCGTCGTCGCCACGGGCGAGGGAGAGCCCGCCCTGACCGACGGCCTCGCACGCCTGGCCGGATCGGGCCGCGTCCGCATGCCGGAGCTGGAGCTGCTTCCCGCCTCGTACGACCTCCCGGGCGCCCGCCTGCTGGACCTGGTGCAGGTCATGGACCGCATCCGCGCCGAGTGCCCCTGGTCGTCCCGGCAGACCCACCTGGGCCTGGCCAAGTACGGCATCGAAGAGGCGTACGAACTGGTCGAGGCCATCGAGGCGGGCGACCGCGAGGAGCTGCGGGAGGAGCTGGGCGACGTCCTGCTCCAGGTCGTCTTCCACGCCCGGATAGCCGAGGAGCACCCTGAGGCGCCCTTCTCCATCGACGACGTGGCGGGCGGCATCGTGGCCAAGCTGATCCACCGCCACCCGCACGTCTTCGGCGACGAGACCGCGACGACACCGGAAGAGGTCAAGGAGCACTGGCTGCGGACGAAGGCGGCCGAGAAGCGGCGCACGTCGGTCACGGAGGGCGTCCCCCTGGGCCAGCCGGGCCTCGCCCTCGCCGCGAAGCTGCACTCCCGCGTCCGCACGGCGGGCCTCGACGTCCCGCTCCCGCAGGGCGAGGGGATCGGCTACGAACTGCTGGCCCTGGCCGCACGCGCGGAGGCGGAGGGAGTGGACCCGGAGGCGGCCCTGCGCGCGGCGGCACGCGCGTACCGGGACGCGATCCGGGAGGTGGAGAGCGGGGGCCCGAAGCAGTGACCGGCCAGACCGCATCCCCCGCACCCGAGCTGTTCACCTGGGAGTTCGCCGCCGACCCCTACCCCGCCTACGCCTGGCTCCGCGAGCACGCCCCCGTGCACCGGACGAGGCTGCCGAGCGGGGTGGAGGCCTGGCTGGTCACCCGGTACGCCGACGCCAGGCAGGCGCTGGCCGACCCCCGGCTGAGCAAGAACCCGGCGCATCACGACGAGCCCGCGCACGCCAAGGGCAAGACCGGCATCCCCGGCGAGCGCAAGGCCGAGCTGATGACGCATCTGCTCAACATCGACCCGCCGGACCACACCCGGCTGCGCCGGCTCGTCTCCAAGGCCTTCACACCGCGGCGTGTCGCCGAGTTCGCGCCGCGGGTCCAGGAACTCACCGACCACCTCATCGACCGGTTCGCGGCCCGGGGCGAGGCCGACCTCATCCACGAGTTCGCCTTCCCGCTCCCCATCTACGCCATCTGCGACATGCTCGGCGTCCCGCGCGAGGACCAGGACGACTTCCGGGACTGGGCCGGGATGATGATCCGGCACGGGGGAGGGCCCCGGGGCGGCGTCGCCCGGTCGGTGAAGAAGATGCGCGGCTACCTCGCCGACCTCATCCACCGCAAGCGGGAGGCGCTGCCCGCCGAACCCGGGCCCGGCGAGGACCTCATATCCGGGCTCATCCGCGCCTCCGACCACGGCGAGCACCTCACCGAGAACGAGGCCGCCGCGATGGCCTTCATCCTGCTCTTCGCCGGGTTCGAGACCACCGTCAACCTCATCGGCAACGGCACGTACGCGCTCCTCGGGCACCCCGGGCAGCGGGCCCGTCTGCAGCGGTCCCTCGCCACCGGGGAACGCGACCTGCTGGAGACCGGCGTCGAGGAGCTGCTGCGCTACGACGGCCCTGTGGAGCTGGCCACCTGGCGGTTCGCCACGCGGCCGCTCACCATCGGCGGGCAGCACATCGCCCCCGGCGACCCCGTCCTCGTCGTCCTGGCCGCCGCGGACCGGGACCCGGCGCGGTTCGCCGACCCGGACGTCCTCGACCTGGCCCGCCGCGACAACCAGCACCTCGGGTACGGGCACGGCATCCACTACTGCCTGGGCGCCCCCCTGGCCCGCCTGGAGGGACAGACGGCGCTCGCCACGCTCCTGACCCGCCTGCCGGACCTGCGCCTCGCGGTGGACCCGGCCGAACTGCGATGGCGCGGCGGACTCATCATGCGGGGCCTGCGCACGCTGCCCGTGACGTTCACACCGGTTCCGGAGAAAGGTCACGAACCTCCCGCGGCCGTCCGCACATGACACGGCGAACACGCCGATGGTCACAAGAAGGTGACAGGATCTCACCTCTGTGATCTTCACGTGATCTACGCTGCATTAACTTGTGACAAGCGATCTGGTGCCGATACGTTCACGCAGCAACGCGGCGGTCCGCACGTCACGGCCGCCGCGTCGGTCGATGCTGTCGTGTGAAAGGCAACCGCATGCTCTCCGGGAACGGTCGTCACCGTCGCCCCCGTCAGGCTCCGGCTCTCCTCGTCGCGGCGGGGGTGACCGGATCAGCGATCGCGATCCCGCTGCTCGGCGCCACCGGCGCGAGCGCGGCCACCGGCACCACCTGGGACCAGGTCGCGGACTGCGTCAGCGGCGGCTCGTGGAGCGCGGACACCGGTAACGGCCGCTACGGCGGGCTGCAGTTGACGCAGGACGAGTGGGACAAGTACGGCGGTCTCGACTACGCGCCGAGTCCCGACCAGGCGAGCCGCTCGCAGCAGATCGCCGTCGCCGAGAAGGTCCTCGCGGCCCGGGGCGTGTCGGTCTGGGGCACCTGCGGTCTGCTGAACGGCCTGAGCAAGGACTCCGGTCCCGCCGACGTCGACACGGGTGTCGCCGGTGACCCGTCGTCCAGCAGCGGATCGTCCTCCGGCTCCGGGCTGGATTCCGGGCTGGACTCCGGCCTGGGGCTGTCCGACTCGTCCGGGTCATCGGCGGCGGCCACTCCGTCGGCCTCTTCGTCCGCCTCCTCCGCTTCGCCCTCCTCGCCCTCCTCCGCCTCGTCGTCGCCCTCGTCCTCGTCCGGGAAGTCGAGCGCCGACCCCACTCAGAGTGCGCAGGGGTCCGGCGGTACGCCGACGGCCACGACGAAGAGCGGCGAGTCGGACAAGTCGGAGCAGAACGACGCACCGTCCGGCGCGAGTTCGACCGAGGCTTCGGGCGCCGGCCGTCATCGGGGCGACAGTGCCGACGAGGGGGCCGCGGACGGCCGTACCGGGGACGCATCCGGTCGGCATGCCTCACGCGACGCGGCCGGAGCGCGCGACACCGTCGACGGCTCGTACCTCGTCCGCCCCGGCGACAGTCTGTCGTCCATCGCCGACTCCCTTGCCATCGGCGGGGGATGGGCGATGCTCTACGAGGCCAACAAGCAGACGGTCGGTGCCGACCCGAACCTCATTCTCCCCGGTCAGAGCCTTGCTCTCGACGCCGGCGCGAGTGGCGGGTCGTCCTGAACTGCCCCTTGTGAGGCGGAAGTTCGCGACCCACTTCGATCCGGAATGTCCTGTTTGGTGAAAGTGAGATATGGGTCTCATAAGCCCTGATCGTCTTTGAAATTCCGGGGATCGACTGCTTACGGTCGTGATCGCTCGCCACAGCGAGCCCCTGCGGTCGCAACGCCGAATCCTGCCAGCGGCCGTACGGGAACAGTCGTCGCGTCAAGCGCCGTAGGCAGGAGCGGGGGACCCAAGGTAGGCGCCGCGTCCGGGAGTTGACCGGAAGCGGCTCGGGGTGAAGCCGCGTCCCGCAAGGGATGCGGCCGGGCAACTCAACCGGCCCGAACCCGACAGCTCACCTCGCAGGCGTCGGTGAGGGGAACGAACCATGCTGTGTTCCGGCAACGGCAAGCACCGCCGCCCGTCCAAGGCCACCCGTGCCGTCGCGCTCGCCGGCGTCGCCGGCGCCGCGATCGCCGGCCCGCTCCTCGCGGCCGGGAACGCCTCCGCCGCCACCGCCTCCCAGTGGGACGCGGTCGCGCAGTGCGAGTCCGGTGGCAACTGGCACATCAACACCGGCAACGGCTTCTACGGTGGTCTGCAGTTCACGAACTCCACCTGGGCCGCGTACGGCGGCACCTCCTACGCCTCCCGCGCCGACCTGGCCACCAAGGGCCAGCAGATAGCCGTCGCGGAGAAGGTCCTCGCGGGCCAGGGCAAGGGCGCCTGGCCGGTGTGCGGCAAGGGCCTGACCAACGCCACGTACAACGGCGCCGCGGCCACCGGCTCGTCGAGCGGTGCCAAGAGCGCCCCGAAGAGCACCACCACTCGCTCGACCGAGCAGCAGGCGGCCAACCGCTCCGCGCACCGCACGGCCCCGAAGAAGACCGTCACCACCCCGACCGGCCAGAAGGTCAAGAAGGGCGACGGCGAGTACAAGGTGGTCAAGGGCGACACCCTCAGCTCGATCGCCACGAGCCACCACGTCCAGGGCGGCTGGAAGAAGCTGTTCGAGCTGAACAAGGACATCGTCCAGAACGCCGACCTGATCTACCCCGGCCAGCAGCTCCACCTGAAGTGACGGCCACCCGGTAGCCGGGTCACCCCCGTCCCCACGGGCTCCCCGCTCCGGTGCGTGTTCCCCCCGTACGCACCCGGAGCGGGGCTTTTGCTGTCCGGCCCCCCTTCGCCGTCCGGCCCCCTTCGCCGTCCAGCCCGCCCGTTGCCTGCCGCCCCGCCCCCCCGTTGCCACCCGCGCCCGTTGCCGCCCGTCCTCTTCGCCGTCCGGCCGCGTGGATTTCACCGATGCTTTCCCCCGCCCTTTGTTCCGCGGGGGAACAATGTGTACCGTCACCCTGTCCACGGGACGGTCGGTAGGCCGACCGGCAGCCCGGGGCGGTTAGGCTCTAGTCGCAAGGCACAGCCGTAAGGCACACAGCCCCGCACTTCCAGCGTCACATCCAAGAAGGAGATGCTCGTGCCGTCCATCGACGTCGTCGTAGCCCGGGAAATCCTGGACTCCCGAGGCAACCCCACGGTCGAGGTCGAGGTCGGCCTCGACGACGGCAGCACGGGTCGTGCCGCCGTCCCGTCCGGCGCCTCCACCGGCGCCTTCGAGGCCATCGAGCTGCGTGACGGTGACCCCAACCGTTACCAGGGCAAGGGTGTCGAGAAGGCCGTCCTCGCCGTGATCGAGCAGATCGGCCCGGAGCTGGTCGGCTACGACGCCACCGAGCAGCGTCTGATCGACCAGGCGATGATGGACCTGGACGCCACCGACAACAAGGGCTCCCTCGGCGCCAACGCGATCCTCGGCGTCTCCCTCGCCGTCGCCCACGCCGCCTCCGAGGCCAGCGACCTGCCTCTGTTCCGCTACCTGGGCGGCCCGAACGCGCACCTGCTGCCGGTGCCGATGATGAACATCCTGAACGGCGGCTCGCACGCCGACTCCAACGTGGACATCCAGGAGTTCATGATCGCCCCGATCGGCGCGGAGTCCTTCTCCGAGGCGCTGCGCTGGGGCACCGAGGTCTACCACACGCTGAAGAAGGTCCTGAAGAGCAAGGGCCTGTCCACCGGCCTCGGCGACGAGGGCGGCTTCGCCCCGAACCTCGGCTCGAACCGTGAGGCCCTCGACCTCATCCTCGAGGCCATCAAGGAGGCCGGTTACGCCCCCGGCCAGCAGATCGCCCTCGCGCTCGACGTGGCCGCCTCCGAGTTCTACAAGGACGGCAAGTACCTCTTCGAGGGCAAGGAGCGCTCCGCCGCCGAGATGACGGAGTACTACGAGGAGCTCGTCGCGGCCTACCCGCTCGTCTCCATCGAGGACCCGCTGTTCGAGGACGACTGGGCCGGCTGGAAGGTCATCACCGACAAGCTCGGCGACAAGGTCCAGCTCGTCGGCGACGACCTGTTCGTCACCAACCCCGAGCGCCTGGCCCGCGGCATCGAGGAGGGCGCGGCCAACGCCCTGCTGGTCAAGGTGAACCAGATCGGTTCGCTGACCGAGACCCTGGACGCCGTCGAGCTGGCCCAGCGCAACGGGTTCAAGTGCATGATGTCCCACCGCTCCGGCGAGACCGAGGACGTCACCATCGCCGACCTGGCCGTCGCCACCAACTGCGGCCAGATCAAGACCGGCGCCCCGGCCCGCTCCGAGCGCGTCGCCAAGTACAACCAGCTCCTGCGCATCGAGGAGATCCTCGACGACGCCGCCGTGTACGCCGGCCGCTCGGCGTTCCCGCGCTTCAAGGGCTGAGTGGCACAGGGCCGGCGTTCAGCCGGTCGTACGTACGTCCCCGTACTCGGTCCCGTACCGTGTGCGGGGACGTACGCACGTATGAAGGGGAGGCGGGAGACATGGCCGGCAAGGACCGCGACCGGTTCTCCACCGCGACCAGGCTCCGGCTGCTCGGCGAGCAGACCGCGGCCCGGGTCTACCGCTCCCAGACCAGACGGCAGGCCCGCCGCTCCCGGCTCACCGGCCGGGCGGCACTGCTCGCGCTGGTGCTGTGCTCGCTGATCGTCGCGCTCGCCTATCCGATGCGGGAGTACGTCTCCCAGCGGACGGAGATCTCCGACCTCCAGCGGCAGCAGGAGCAGGCCCGCAAGCGGGTCGAACAGTTGCGTGACCTGAAGGCGCGCTGGCAGGACGACGCGTACGCCGAGCAGCAGATCCGGCAGCGGCTGCACTACGTGATGCCGGGGGAGACCGGCTACATCGTGATCGACCCGGACGCGGTCAAGCAGTCGCGCGCCGACCGCACGACGGCCGTACGCCCCTGGTACGCCGACCTCTGGGACGCCGTCGACAAGGCCGACAGGGCGGGCAGCGCGGACCGGGCCGACGGCCCGGCCGCTGATCGCTCCGCGCCGCTGACGCGCCCGTGACGCACCGGGAGCGGCACCCATGACGCACCGTGACACGCCCAGGGCGGCGCCCCCGACGCACCGCCCATGACGCACCGTCCATGAGAAAGACAGCCTGAAAGAGAGCCATGGAAACCCCTCCGCCGCCCACCCCGCGCACCGAGCCGACGGACGCGGACATCGAGGCCGTCCGGCAGCAGCTCGGGCGCCCCCCGCGCGGGCTGCGCGCGATCGCGCACCGGTGCCCGTGCGGGCAGCCGGACGTCGTGGAGACGGCGCCGCGGCTCCCCGACGGCACCCCGTTCCCGACGACGTACTACCTGACGTGCCCGAAGGCCGCCTCCGCGATCGGCACGCTGGAGGCCGACGGCGTCATGAAGGAGATGACCGACCGCCTGGCCACGGACCCGGAACTGGCCGCCGCCTACCGCGCCGCGCACGAGGACTACATCGCCCGCCGCGACGCCATCGAGGTCCTGGAGGGCTTCCCCAGCGCGGGCGGCATGCCGGACCGGGTGAAGTGCCTGCACGTCCTGGTGGCGCACTCCCTGGCCGCCGGCCCGGGCGTCAACCCGCTCGGCGACGAGGCGATCGCGATGCTGCCGGAGTGGTGGCGCAAGGGGTCGTGCGTGAGTGCCGAGGTTCGCGAGGAGGAGAACAAGTGACACGGGTCGCCGCCATCGACTGCGGTACGAACTCCATCCGGCTCCTGGTCGCGGACGCCGACCCCGGTACGGGCGAACTGGTCGACCTGGACCGGCGGATGACCATCGTCCGCCTGGGGCAGGGCGTGGACCGCACCGGGCGCCTCGCCCCCGAGGCGCTGGAACGGACGTTCGCCGCCTGCCGGGAGTACGCCGAGGTCATCAAGGAGCACGGCGCGGAGCGGATCCGCTTCGTCGCCACGTCCGCCTCCCGGGACGCGGAGAACCGGGACGAGTTCGTCCGCGGGGTGGTGGACATTCTCGGCGTCGAACCCGAGGTCATCTCCGGCGACCAGGAGGCGGAGTTCTCCTTCACCGGCGCGACCAGGGAGCTGATGGGCCGCACGGATCTGGCCACGCCGTTCCTGGTGGTGGACATCGGCGGCGGCTCCACGGAGTTCGTCGTCGGCGACGGCCATGTGCGCGGCGCGCGGTCCGTGGACATCGGCTGCGTCCGCATGACCGAGCGGCACCTGGTGCGGGACGGGGTGGTGGCCGACCCGCCGACGGAGGAGCAGATCGCGGCCATACGGTCCGACATCGAGGCGGCGCTGGACCTGGCGGAGCAGACGGTGCCGCTGCGGGAGGCGCACACGCTGGTGGGTCTCGCGGGCTCGGTCACCACGGTCTCGGCGATCGCCCAGGACCTCCCGGAGTACGACTCGACGCGGATCCACCACTCCCGGATCTCCCGCGACCGGGTGGCGGAGATCACCGGTGCGTTGCTGCGCTCCACGCATGCCGAGCGCGCGGCGATCCCCTCGATGCACCCCGGGCGCGTGGACGTCATCGGCGCGGGTGCCCTCGTTCTGCTGGCGATCATGGAACGGATCGACGCGCCGGAGGTCGTGGTCAGCGAACACGACATCCTGGACGGCATCGCCTGGTCGATCGCGTAACCGGACGGGCCGGACTCCTGCGCCTCACCGCCGCCCTGACGGACCCTCACGCGTCCGGGTTCCGAGATTTTTCTACCCGCCAGTAGCCTCTCCTGAGCAGGTTGGGTAACGTATGAGCGCGGCCCGGGGGTCCTTCCGAACCCCTGGCCGACGCTCCGCCGGAAAAGTTCGTGAAGTTCTTCACAAGAGAAACGCCCCTGCTGGGCGACGTTTCGCGGACATTGGGCCGTCCGTGTGGCTCATGGGGTCCCCGAGGCCGCTCACGCGAGCGTGCCGGAGGGCGTCCCGCGGGGCTCGCGCAGGCCCCGTACGGCACCCCGGCGCCGCGCCCCGGCACCCGGAAGGGCAGCTCACGCGGCCTTGACAACGGACAGTTCCCCCTGGACCGTGCCGGCCGGCACCATGACCTCCGTCACGCGAGCGGCGGAGTGTAGCAGATACCCCACCCATGCTTGTGAAGGGGCGCACGAGCGACCCCCTGGGGGCGGGTGGATACTCGATGGCATGAGCACCACGGAGCGTCCCAGGATCCTCGTAGTAGGCGGTGGGTACGTAGGCCTGTACGCAGCTCGTCGCATTCTGAAGAAGATGCGCTACGGCGAGGCGACCGTCACGGTCGTCGACCCGCGCTCGTACATGACCTACCAGCCCTTCCTCCCCGAAGCCGCCGCCGGCAGCATCTCCCCCCGGCACGTCGTCGTCCCGCTGCGACGCGTGCTGCCGAAGGCGGAGGTCCTCACCGGCCGGGTCACCACCATCGACCAGGACCGCAAGGTCGCAACCGTCGCCCCGCTGGTCGGCGAGGCGTACGAGCTGCCCTTCGACTACCTGGTCATCGCGCTCGGCGCGGTCTCCCGCACCTTCCCGATCCCCGGCCTCGCAGAGCAGGGCATCGGCATGAAGGGCATCGAGGAGTCCATCGGCCTGCGCAACCACGTCCTCGAGCAGCTCGACAAGGCCGACTCCACGACCGACGAGGAGATCCGCCGCAAGGCGCTCACCTTCGTCTTCATCGGCGGCGGCTTCGCCGGTGCCGAGACGATCGGCGAGGTCGAGGACATGGCCCGGGACGCGGCCAAGTACTACAAGAACGTGTCCCGTGAGGACATGCGCTTCATCCTCGTCGACGCCGCCGACAAGATCCTCCCCGAGGTCGGCCCCAAGCTCGGCAAGTACGGCAAGGAGCACCTCGAGAGCCGCGGCGTCGAGGTCTACCTCTCCACCTCCATGGAGTCCTGCGTCGACGGCCACGTGGTGCTCAAGAACGGCCTCGAGGTCGACTCCAACACGATCGTGTGGACCGCCGGCGTCAAGCCGAACCCGGCGCTCGCCCGCTACGGCCTGCCGCTCGGCCCGCGCGGTCACGTGGACTGCGAGCCCACGCTCCAGGTCAAGGGCACGGACTACATCTGGGCCGCCGGCGACAACGCCCAGGTGCCCGACCTCGCCGCCCGCAAGGCCGGCGTGGAGAACGCCTGGTGCCCGCCGAACGCCCAGCACGCGCTGCGCCAGGCCAAGGTCCTCGGCGACAACGTGGTCTCCGGGATGCGGGGCTTCCCGCAGAAGGAGTACAGCCACGCCAACAAGGGCGCGGTCGCGGGCCTCGGCCTGCACAAGGGCGTCGCGATGATCGTCATGGGCAAGATGAAGATCAAGCTCAAGGGGCGTCTCGCCTGGTACATGCACCGCGGCTACCACGGTCTGGCCATGCCGACCTGGAACCGGAAGATCCGTATCTTCGCGGACTGGACGCTGGGCATGTTCCTCAAGCGCGAGGTCGTCTCGCTCGGCGCGATCGAGTCCCCGCGCGAGGAGTTCTACGAGGCCGCCAAGCCGGCCCCGGTCGCCGCCGCGTCGAAGCCGGAGGAGAAGGCCAAGGCCTCCTGACCCCCGGTCAGCCACAGCGCCCGAAGGGGCCGCCCGCCATCCGTGGTGCGGGCGGCCCCTTCGGCGTAGCCGGGCCCCGCCCGCCTTTCGCGATGTGCGCAGGCATTTTGCACAGCCGTAACGCCAACGGGGGACTGCGGCCCGGCCCCGCAGATGTTTACGTGGTGTCGGACATTCCGGGATCCCCCGTCACGGAGGTGTGCACCATGGCAGACGCCGCGCCGCGGCTGAAGAGCCTCGTCGAACAGATCCTGGGAGCCCCGCTCCCGGTGCGCATCCGCGCCTGGGACGGTTCCGAGGCAGGGCCTCCGGAAGCTCCCGCCCTCGTCGTGCGCAACCGCCGCGCCCTGCGCCGTCTGCTGTGGAAACCGGGCGAGCTGGGCCTCGTCCGCGCCTGGGTCGCCGGGGAACTGGGCATCGACGGCGACCTGTACACCGCCCTGGACCTCATGGCCGGCCTGGTCTGGGAGCGCGGGGAGGACGCCCGCACCCTCACCCAGGCCCTCCGCGACCCGGAGGTCCGCGCCGCCGTCCGCGGGCTCGTGAAGCTGGCCGGGCCCTTCCCGCCGCCCCCGCCGCCCCGCGAGGAGGTCCGCCGGGTCCGTGGCCACCTGCACACCCGGCGCACCGACAAACGCGCCATCAGCCACCACTACGACGTCGGCAACGACTTCTACGAGATCGTCCTCGGCCCGTCCATGGTGTACTCCTGCGCCTACTGGGAGTCGCCGGACGGCACCCTCGAGGACGCCCAGCGCGACAAGCTGGAACTCGTCTGCCGCAAGCTCGGCCTGAAGCCCGGTCAGCGCCTCCTCGACGTCGGCTGCGGCTGGGGCTCCATGGCCGTCCACGCCGCCCGTGAGCACGGAGTGAGCGTCGTCGGCGTCACCCTCTCCCACGAGCAGGCCGCCTACGCCCGCAAGCGGGTCGCCGACGAGGGCCTCACCGACCGCGTCGAGATCCGGGTGCAGGACTACCGTGACGTGGTCGACGGCCCCTACGACGCCATCTCCTCCATCGGCATGGCCGAGCACGTCGGCGCCGAGAGATACCTCGAGTACGCCCGCACCCTGTACGCCCTGCTCAAGCCCGGCGGGCGGCTGCTCAACCACCAGATCGCGCGGCGCCCCCAGCAGGACGAGTCCGCGTACTCCGTCGACGCGTTCATCGACGCCTACGTCTTCCCCGACGGCGAACTGGCCCCCATCGGCACCACGGTGACCCAGTTGGAGCGCGCCGGGTTCGAGGTCCGCGACGTGGAGTCCCTGCGCGAGCACTACGCCCTCACCCTGCGCCGGTGGGTCGCCAACCTGGAGGCCGAGTGGGTGCGGGCACAAGCGCTCACCGGTCCGGGCCGGGCCCGCGTCTGGCGCCTCTACATGGCCGCCTCCGCCCTCGCCTTCGAACACAACCGCATCGGCGTCAACCAGGTCCTCGCGGTGCGGACGCCGGAGTCGGGCGCGTCCGGGCTCCCGCTGCGGGCGCGTACCTGGGGCGCCTGAGCATCACCCGTACGACGCAGGGGCCCCGTTCCGGTGCGGAACGGGGCCCCTTGCGCGCGGACCGCTACTCCGACTTGATCGCCGTCAGCATGTTCAGACGGGCCGCACGGCGGGCCGGCCACAGGGCGGCCAGCACGCCGACCACCGCCGCCAGCAGGAGGAAGACGGCCATCCGGGTCCAGGGCAGGACCAGTTGGTACGTCGCCATCGAGGAGCCGATCAGCTCACCGGCCGCCCAGCCGAAGAACACCCCGAGCCCGATCCCGAGCACCCCGCCGAACAGCGAGATGACCAGGGACTCCAGGCGGACCATCCGCTTGATGCCCCGGCGGTCCAGGCCGATGGCGCGGAGCATCCCGATCTCCTGCGAGCGCTCGAAGACCGACATGGCGAGGGTGTTGATGACGCCGAGGACGGCGACGATCACGGCCATGGCCAGCAGGCCGTAGAGCATGTTCAGCAGCAGTGTGAAGACCTGCGAGATGCCGTTGGAGATGTCCTTCCGGTCCTCGATCTTGATGGCCGGGTTGTCGCCGAGCGCCTTCTGAAGCCTGTCCTTGGTGGAGGCCGTCGCGCCGCCGGACGTCTTGACCATGACCTGCACGTCGGACGGGTGGCGCTGGTGCGGGGCGAGCACCGTGGTGTCCACGACGATGCCGCGCAGGAGCCGGGTCCCCTGGTAGATCCCGGAGACCGTCAACTGCTGCTTCCCGCCGTCCTCGTAGGAGACGGTGAAGCGTGAACCGGTCGTCCAGTGGTAGGCCTTGGCGGTGTCGTCGTCGACGGCGACCTGCGTGCCGCCCACCTTGAAGGCGCCCGCGTCGACCGTAGGCTCGGCCAGTTCGCCGATCGTCGCGCCGTCGACGCCGGTCAGGTACTCGTCCCGGCCGTCGATGTGGGCACGCCCACTGCGCAGGGGGCTGGTCGCGGTGACGCCCTCGGTGGACTTCAGCGTCTTCTCGACCTCGGGCGAGAGCAGGTTGCCGGTCGCCATGGACACGACGTAGTCCGCCCTGATGGAGGAGGCCGCCATCTTGTCGATGCCGTGCTGCACGCTGTTCGCCATCACCGTCAGGCCGGTGATCAGGGTCAGGCCGATCATCAGGGCGGAGGCGGTGGCCGCCGTACGGCGCGGGTTGCGCACCGAGTTCTGCCGGGCCAGTTTCCCGGCGACCCCGAAGCCGCGCAGGACGGGCGCGGCGGCCGCGATCAGCGGGCGGGACAGCAGCGGGGTGAGCACGAAGACACCGATGACGAGGAGCACGGCGCCGACGCCCATCGGCTTCTGGCCGTCCGTGCCGCTCATCGTGGTGGCGTACACGACCGTGGTGACGCCCGCCGCGGCGAGCAGGGCGCCGATCGTGTTCCGTACGACCAGGGACTTGGTGGTGGCCTTGGCGTGGACGCTGCTCATCGCGGCGACGGGCGGGATCTTCGCGGCGCGGCGGCCCGGCAGCCAGGCGGCCAGCATCGTGATCAGGATGCCGACGGCGAGGGCGGCGACGACCGTGCCCGGCGTGATGACGAGCGGTCCGTCCGGGACGCTTCCGCCGAGGGAGCTCACCAGGGACCGCAGCCCCGCCCCGATGCCGATGCCGGCCAGCAGACCGGTGACGGCCGCGACCGCGCCGACCACGAACGCCTCGATGAGCACGGACCGGGTGACCTGCCGGCGGGACGCGCCGACGGCACGCAGCAGCGCCAGCTCCTTGGTGCGCTGGGCGACCAGCATGGTGAAGGTGTTGGCGATGATGAACGTGCCGACGAACAGCGCGATGCCCGCGAAGACCAGCAGGCCGGTGCGCATGCTGCTGGTCGCGTCGGCGATCTGGCGGGCCTGGTCGTCGGCGAGCTGCTTGCCGGTGGTGGTGGAGGCGACGCCCTTCGGCACGATCGCGTCGACGGCGGCGCGCAGGGCGGTCTGGCTGGTGCCGGGGGCGGCCTTGACGTCGATCTCGTCGTAGGAGCCCACCTTGTGGAACAGGCGCTGGGCGGTGGCCGTGTCGAACAGGGCGAGGCTGCCGCCGGCGGCGACGTTGCCGTCGTCGGTGGTGAAGATGCCGGTCACCTTCGGCGTCAGGACGGGGCCGTCGACGGACATGCGCACGGTGTCGCCGATCTTGTACCCGGCGCGCCTCGCGGTCTCGGAGTCGAGGAGGACCTGGTCCTGCCCCTTCGGCGCGTGCCCGCTGACGATCGGGTACCGGGGGTCCTCGGTCCCCCAGTAGTTCGCGCCCTCGGACTGGAAGCCGTTGCCGATGAGCTTGCCGTTCTTGTCGGCGATGGCGGTGAACCCGTTGACGACCCCGATCGCGCTGTCGGCGCCGCGGACCCGTGCGACCTTGCCGAGCAGGGCAGCCGTCAGCTCGGGATCCTGTCCGGAGACATCGTGCCCGCCGCCGCCGCCGTCGGGCTGGATGGCCACGTCCACGTGGTCGAAGCCCTTGGCCGAGCTCTTCTGGTAGGCGTCCGAGAGGGTGTTGGTGAACACCAGGGTGCCCGACACGAACGCAACGCCGAGCATCACGGCGAGCACGGTCATGAGCAGCCTGGCCTTGTGCGCGAGCACGTTGCGCAGGGCGGTACGGAACATGTGTGTGTCCAGGGCTGATGGTTGCTGGGTTTCGGCCCGTCCGGCGATGGGGACGAGGCCGCGGGCCGGTAGGGGGGTCCGGGGCGGAGGCCCGGAGGGGGCGCGGCAGGGTCAGCTGGTGCGGCCCTTCGCGTCGAACCGCTTCATGCGGTCCAGCACCCCCTCCGCACTCGGCCCGTGCAGCTCGTCCACGATCCGCCCGTCCGCCAGGAAGATCACCCGGTCCGCGTACGCCGCCGCCACCGGGTCGTGGGTGACCATCACCACCGTCTGCCCCAACTCGCGTACCGAGTTGCGCAGGAAGCCCAGTACCTCCGCGCCCGACCGGGAGTCCAGGTTCCCGGTGGGCTCGTCGCCGAAGATGATGTCCGGCTTGGAGGCGAGCGCCCGCGCCACCGCCACGCGCTGCTGCTGGCCACCGGAGAGCTGCGCGGGCCGGTGGCTCAGCCGCCCCGACAGACCGACCATCTGGATCACCGTGTCCAGCCACTGCTTGTCCGGCTTGCGGCCCGCGATGTCCATCGGGAGGGTGATGTTCTCCAGTGCGGTCAGCGTCGGCAGCAGGTTGAACGCCTGGAAGATGAACCCGATCTTGTCCCGTCGCAACCGGGTGAGCTGCTTGTCCTTCAGCGCCCCCAGCTCGACGTCCCCGATGCGGACGGAACCGGAGGAGAAGGAGTCGAGCCCGGCGACGCAGTGCATCAGCGTCGACTTGCCGGAGCCCGAGGGCCCCATGATCGCCGTGAACTGGGCCTGCTGGAAGTCGACGGTGACCCGGTCCAGGGCCACCACCTGGGTCTCGCCCTGTCCGTAGACCTTCGACAGATCCGTGGCGCGGGCGGCCACGGCGGTGGTCCGGTCGGCGAGGGAGGTGCTGGTCACGGGAGGTGCTCCTGTCGGGACGGCGACGGTGAAGAGGACGTGTCTCATCCTCGCGGCCCGACGCCGCCGTGGAGTCACCCGCTGTTCCCGTTCCCGGGACAGCCTTCGGTCGGATCGCCGCCGCCGGTGTCATACCTGGGGATGACGCCGATCCCTGATACCCGGGACGGCACGGACCGCTGATCACTGGTGGATGACCGGCCCCTGAGCCGCTGGACAGGGAAAGCGGTTGTTCACCCTGTACGGAATCGCTCCCACACCCGTCCTTCAGGGCGGTGAAATTCCGTCATTTCGCATACGCGGGTCCCGCTTGCCCGAAAGGCTATTGGCAAGTGCGGATGGCCTGTACCGAGTGCTGATGCACCCTCAGACATCAATAAAATAAGACAACATCGCATCGCCCACCCGCTGTTCGGGCGATGCGTCCCGATAGGCTCGGGGCGCTCGATGCGGGGCCCATGGCCTGCCCGGATGGTGGAATGCAGACACGGCGAGCTTAAACCTCGCTGCCCCTTCGCGGGCGTGCCGGTTCGAGTCCGGCTCCGGGCACCACCGCGTACACCGCGACCTCCTCGCCCCCCAACGCCGCCGCGCGGCAACCCTCCCCCATACACGCCGGCGGGCCCACGGTCACCTGCGCTCCTCTGCCGGCCGACCTCGTCGACGCCACCACCGGTAGCTCCTTGTCGGAGTCGGTGGGTAGGCTGCCGGCGAAGGTCAAGGGGAGGGAAAAACAACAGATGGGGAACCGCTTCAACCGGGGCGTGGCGACGTTTGCCGGGGTCGTGCTCGCCGGTAGTGGCCTGGCCGCCGTGAACGCCGCTCCGGCGGCCGCCGACTCGTACGACTGCCCGGCGGGCTACTTCTGCGGCTGGTCGGGCGACAACGCGACCGGGCAGATGTACAAGACCAACAAGAACGTCGCGGACCTGGGCAGCTGGGACGACAGGATCCGCTCGTACGTCAACCGCACGACCTCGATCGCCTGCGTCTACGAGGACAAGAACTACGTACCGTCGGGCGGTTACTGGCCCCAGGAGCCGAACACGCCCGGCGAGCTCAACGGGGAGCCGGTCGCGACCACCAGTTCGATCAAGTTCGTCCGCACCGAACGCGAGTGCAGCCAGCCCGCTTACCCGCGCTGGGTCTCCGAGACCTCCGCCAAGGCCCTGGGGTTCGGCGACATGAACGGTGACCGCAAGGCCGACGTGATCGTCCGCGACAAGGCCGGGCGGCTGTGGTTCACTCCGGGCGACGCCACGGGCCGGCTCGTCGGCAACGGCGGCTGGAACGGCATGAACGTCCTCACCCGGCACGGCGACTTCAGCCGTGACGGCCGCGAGGACGTCATCGCCCGCGAGGCGTCCACCGGCAGGCTGTGGCTCTACCCGGGCACCGGCGACGGTTCCCTCGGCACGCGCAAGCTGATCGGCAACGGCGGCTGGAACGGCATGAGCAACATCACCGCCCTCGGCGACCTGACCGGTGACGGCCGCTCCGACCTGATCGCCGTCGAGAAGGGCACGGGCAAGCTGTACCTGTATCCCGGCACCTCCACCGGAACGCTCGGCTCCCGCAAGCTCGTCGGAGCGGGTGGCTGGAACGCCATGAACGCCCTCGTGGGCGTGGGCGACATGAACGGCGACGGTCGCCCCGACCTCTACGCCCGCGAGGCGTCCACCGGCAGGCTGTGGCTCTACCCGGGCCGCTCCGCCGCCCTCGGCGGGCGCGTCCTGGTCGGCAACGGCGGCTGGAACGCCATGGCGAACCTCATCGCGAACGGTGACTTCTCCGGCGACGGACGTCCCGACCTCGTCGCCGTGACCAACGAGAAGTACAAGATCGACGGCTACCAGGGCAACCCGGGCTGGCTGGTCGCCTACCGCGGACTGGGCAACGGCCTGCTGTCGGGCAGCGAGCGGACCGACGGCGAGTGGTGGGGCCTCAACGGCTTCTGCTAGACCGCACCACGACAGGCGGCTGACGCCTGACCGGAGCCGCCGCAGCACCGTCGGGTTCTCGCGCACGAGCGCAGTGGGACGACGGCCGCTGCGGCGGTGAGGCGCTGAGGCGGACGCGGCCGCGCGCCACGGCTCCACCGAGCACGGCACACCGGCCGGTCCGCCTGCGCCCGATACCCGGGCGGCGTCAGGGGCCGGTGGTCAGAGATACGTTTCGTCGAGGGGGGTCTCGGGCTTCGGGGACTCGGCTGCCGGCAACCGCAGCGAGAACCAGCCGACCTTGTGGCCGAACAGCCAGACGATGCCCAGGTACAGGTTCGGGGCCACCTGGCGCACCTCGTCCCGTACGCCCATGGCCAGCAGGGACGTCCGCGAGTAGTCGATGACGATGCAGTCCCCGGCGTCCAGCAGGCTCGGCCCCACTCCGACCTTCGCGACGACGGCGAGCACGTCGAGCGGCGTGAGCCGGTTGCTCAGATGGCCGTCCGGGCTGAAGACCTTGCCCCGCCACACACCGAGGCTCACGAACACGGCGAGCAACCGGGCTCCCGCCGATCCGGCCCACGGCAGGATCGCCGTGCCCTCCAGCGGACCCCTCGGGATCTCGCCGGGCGGACTCGTCCGGAAGATGTCCTCGAGCCGCTGCTCCCCAGCCTTGAGCAGCTGGACCTCATCGAGTACCACGCGCGTCCTCCCGGCCTTCGCTTTCTGCCCACGCCCCGCCAGCTCCACCTTGGTCACGGCCGACGCGGCCCACCACCGCTGATGAGCCGAACGGTGGCTCCGGCGCGCTTCGGAGGCGGCACCCTCGGCAGGGGGCGGATGCCCGGCGCGGGCCATCGTGTCGTTGACAGGAGAGCCGCGCGGCCGGAAACTCTCACCACCATGTGGTGAAGGAAGTTTCACTACACGAACAGCCGCACGGAGACCGGACTCGGCGGCGACCGGGGATCGTACGAGCGCGAAGGGGCGTCGGGATGCGTACCACCGTCGGCATCATCGGAGCGGGACCCGCCGGGCTGCTGCTCGCGCGGCTGCTGCACAACGCGGGCATCGACTCGGTCGTGCTGGAGGCCCGCGACCGGGCCTACGTCGAGCGGCGGCAGCGCGCCGGGATCCTGGAGCAGGGGTCCGTCGACGTGCTGCGGGCCGCCGGGGCGGGCGACCGCATGGACCGCGAGGGGCTGCGGCACGACGGGATCGAGCTGCGGTTCGCGCGCCGCCGCCACCGCGTCGACTTCCCCGCCCTGACCGGCGGCCGCTCCGTGATGGTGTACGCCCAGACCGAGGTCTGCAAGGACCTCATCGCGCTCCAGCTCAAGGAGGGCGGGCCGCTGCTGTTCGAGGCCGAGGCGCTCGCCGTCGAGGGCGCCGACGGTGACAGCCCGCGGGTGCGCTTCCGGCGCGAAGGGCGCGAGGACGTCTTGGAGTGCGAGTACGTCGTGGGGTGCGACGGCTTCTGGGGCGTCTCCCGCAAGGCGATCCCCGCCGGGGTGTCCCGTATTTTCGAACGTACGTACCCGTTCGGCTGGCTCGGCATCCTCGCCGACGTCGCGCCCTCGCACGACGAACTCGTCTACGCCCGCCACGACCGCGGCTTCGCCCTGCTGAGCATGCGCTCCCCGTCCGTCTCCCGCCTCTACCTCCAGGTGCCGGCCGGCACGGACGCCGAGGACTGGGCCGACGAGGAGATCTGGGACGAGCTGGAGCGCCGCTTCGAGACCGCCGACGCCTGGACACTCGCCCGGGGTCCCATCACCTCCAAGTCGGTGACCCCGATGCGCAGTTACGTCCACGAGCCGATGCGCCACGGCCGGCTCTTCCTCGCCGGGGACGCCGCCCACATCGTGCCGCCCACCGGCGCCAAGGGGCTCAACCTCGCCGTCGGGGACGTCGTCACCTTCGCGCGGGCCCTGACGCACCGGCAGGAGACGGGCTCCGGCGAGCTGCTCGACGCGTACTCCGAGACCTGCCTGCGCCGCGTCTGGCAGGCCGAGCGGTTCTCGTACGAGATGACCACGCTGCTGCACCGCGCCCCGGACGCCACGCCGTTCGACGACCGCATCCAACTGGCCCGGCTGGAACGGCTCACCACCTCGCGCGCCGCCGAGACCGACCTCGCCGACGGGTACACGGGCTTTCCGCTGGGGTGAGGGCCGGCGTGAGGGCCGCCGTGAGGACCGGCGTGAGGGCCGGGGTGGAGTCCGGGGTGAAATCGAAATCCGGCGACGGCGTCCGGGGGCGTCACCCGTCCGGGCGCAGAAGGCGCGGCGGCCGCCCGGGTGGTCAGTGACCGGTCTCGACTCTGTACCGGCTCGGTCATGGATGAGACGGTTCCTCGCCGGGAATCACACCAGCGCGTAGCGTGTTGCGCGCGAGGAGGAGGGAAAGATCCTCCTCAAGCAGTAGGGCCAATTCTTTGCCAGTCCATTACTCTTGAGCCAAGGCCACGCAGGGTGGTCATGGAGGAGTGAAATGAGGAGCAGCAACCCGGTCTTCTCGCGACGGGGGTTCAGCCGCGACAACGGCTACGCGGGCTTCAACACCGCGCCGCAGGCCGGGGGAGCCGCCGTCGGCACGCAGGGCAACCCGTACGCGCAGAACCCTTACGCGGGCGGCAACCCCTACGCGCAGAACCCTTACGCCCAGAACCCGTACGGACAGCAGACGCAGTACGGTGCCCCGCCGCAGGCCCCGGCCACCCCCGGCCGGATGACGATGGACGACGTCGTCATGCGCTCGGCGATGACGCTGGGCACGGTCGCCGTCGGCGCGATCCTCGCCTGGGCGCTGCTGCCGGTCTCATCCACCAGCTTCGGCCTCGCGTTCGGTTCCGCGCTGGTCGCGTTCGTCCTGGCGATGGTGCAGTCCTTCAAGCGCACGCCGTCGCCCGCGCTGATCCTGGGGTACGCCGCCTTCGAGGGTGTCTTCCTCGGCGTCATCAGCGAGATGTACAACGCGCAGTGGCACGGCGCACCGTTCCAGGCCGTGCTCGGCACGATGGCGGTCTCCGGCGCCACCCTGCTCGTCTACAGGGCGGGCTGGATCCGCGTCACCGCCCGGTACGCCCGGATCGGCATGGCCATCGCCATCGCCTTCGTCCTGACGATGGCGGTCAACCTGCTGCTGGTCGCGTTCGGCGTCGCGCCGGACGGCGGTCTGCGCAGCATGGGCCCGCTGGGCGCGCTGGTCGGCGTCATCGCGATCCTGCTCGGCGCGTTCTTCCTGACCCTCGACTTCAAGCAGATCGAGGACGGGATCGCGTACGGGGCGCCGCGCGAGGAGGCCTGGCTGGCGGCGTTCGGCCTGACCATGACCCTCGTGTGGATCTACGTGGAGATGCTGCGGCTCGTCGCGATCTTCAGTAGCAACGACTAGTCGCCGCCGGGCGCTCCCGGCACCTTGAAGGGCCCGTGAACGGATGTTCACGGGCCCTTTCACTGTGCGCGGCTCACATGAGTTTGCGCGCGGCCCTCCTCAGGTCGTACTCGTGGATGATCGCCTTGGCGTGGCCGTACGCGAGATTGTGCTCGTGCCGAAGCCAGCTGACCTTCTCCTCGAAGCAGAGGGCGGGGCCTTCGTCGACGGTTCGCAACCAGTCGGAGACTTCACGACCGGTGCAGTGGGGGATGCGGGCGAGCAGATTGCGATGGGTCTCCTCGGAGAAGACTTGGGACATCGGCGCCTCCGGACGCACTCGATGAAGCCGGTCCTTCAGGTCACCGTGCCTGAGCGTTCGCCTGTTGGCAACAGTGCTGCCGCGACGCGTACGCTCGCCGCGTGCTTGATACGACGCCTTTGACCCGGGCCGTGGATCACTTCGCCGACCGGTTGCGGGCCGCTCCACAGAGCCGGCTGCAACGGGGCGCGGCGGCCGAAGCGCTCGCGCTCGCCAGGGAGTTGGCGCGTCGTGCCCAGCTTCTGGAGGACCCCTCGGCGGAGCCGCGGGAGATGCCGGACGCGGGCATGTTCGCGGCCGCCGACCAGATCACGGTCGCCGGACACGATCTCGCCCTGGTCCTGCGTGACGAGAGGGAACTCGCCGAGGCGGTGGCGCTGGTGGAGGAGGCACAGAAACGCGCCGGGGTGTGAGGGCCGATGCCCGCTGCCCCGGGCGATTCCGTCCTGAGGGCGCGAGGGCGCGAGGGCGCGATGCCACCGTGACGCCGTGATGTCGCGACGCCGCGCTGGCGTGACGCCGCGACTACAGGGACGCGATGCCGGGACTACAGGAACGCGATGCCGCGGCTACAGGGACGCGATGACGCGGTCCGCGAGGACGTAGACGGTCTCCTCGCCGCACGCGAACGTGAGTGCGTACGCGCCCGAGAGGGCCGAGCCGCCGAGCAGGACCGGCGCGTGGCCCGCGGTCAGGGCCGCGGCCAGGCGCTCCGCGGTCTCCCGGTGGCCCGGGGTCATGCACAGCGTCGTACCGTCCGCGAAGACGTACACGTCCAGGGTGCCCAGCGGGCCCGGGCGGACGTCGGCGAGTTCGATGCCGGCGTCGGCCAGCCTCTCCAGGCAGGCGACCGTGCGCTCGTGGTCGCCCGCGACGGGGGACGGGCCCGGGACGAAGTCGGGGTGCGAGGGGTGGCGGCGGCGGGCGGCGGCCAGCTCGGGGGAGTCCCCGGGGAACTCCGCCTCGTCGGCGCCGGCCTCGGTCACCGGCTCCAGGCTGTCGTGCTCGAGGCCCGCGAAGTCCGCGGGACGGGGCAGGAACAGCTCACCGTCGGGCAGACCGAACAGGCTGGGCGCGTCCGCAATGTCGCGTGCCTCCTGGGCGGCCCAGAAGGCACGCGCCTCGGCCAGCTCACGCTCCCGCTCCTCCGCCAGCGCCTCGGCCACAGCGGCGCGTATCTCCTCCGCGTCGGCGGGGGTGCGGGCGGCGGGCACCAGCCCGCGCGCCTGCGCGGCCCGGCTCTCGGCGAGCTCGGTGTGCAGCGCCGCGACCTGCCGGCGCAGCGCCCGCACGCTGCACAGGACGGCGACGCCCACGCCCGCGGTCGCGGCGGTGGTGAGCAGCAGAGCAATCGGCATGGCGCTCACTGACGTACTCCTGGTTCAAGGTCGGCCCCCGACTTCCTACATCAGCTTGAAGGGCGGACTAACCTGCTGTCAGTGCGTAACGTCACGAAACGGACATGGAACCGCCCCCGGTGTTTACCGGCCCGGCCACCCTGACCTGCATAAATCCCTTTCCGAGGGAGATAGGTCACATCCTGGGGGAGATTCGATCACAAATCGGCCCGAAACCCTGACGGATCTTGCGGACGACAGGGTTCCGGGCCGTTGCGCCGGGCGGCGCGGGCTAGGTCAGCTCAGGCGCTCGATGACCATGGCCATGCCCTGGCCGCCGCCCACGCACATCGTCTCCAGGCCGAACTGCTTGTCGTGCCACTGGAGCGAGTTGATCAGGGTGCCGGTGATGCGGGCGCCGGTCATGCCGAAGGGGTGGCCGACGGCGATGGCGCCGCCGTTGACGTTCAGCTTCTCCAGCGGGATGCCCAGGTCGCGGTAGGACGGGATCACCTGGGCGGCGAAGGCCTCGTTGATCTCGACGAGGTCGATGTCGTCGATGGTGAGACCGGCGCGCTGCAGGGCCTGCTTGCTGGCCTCGACGGGCCCGTAGCCCATGATCTCGGGGGACAGGCCGGACACGCCCGTGGAGACGATCCGGGCGAGCGGCGTGAGCCCCAGCTCCCGGGCCTTGGTGTCGCTCATGATGACCAGGGCCGCGGCGCCGTCGTTGAGGGGGCAGCAGTTGCCCGCGGTGACACGGCCGTCGGGGCGGAAGACGGGCTTGAGGCCGGCGACGCCCTCCAGGGTCACCCCGGGACGCGGCCCGTCGTCCTTGCTGACGACGGTGCCGTCCGGGAGGGTCACCGGGGTGATCTCGCGCTCCCAGAAGCCCTTGGCGATGGCCTGCTCGGCGAGGTTCTGCGAGCGGACGCCGAACTCGTCCATCTCCTCGCGGGTGACGCCCTTCAGGCGGGCGAGGTTCTCGGCGGTCTGGCCCATCGCGATGTACGGGTCGGGGAGCAGGCCGTCCTCGCGCGGGTCGTGCCAGTCGGCGCCCTCGGACTCGGCGACGGCCGCGGTACGGGCCTCGGCCTCGGCGAAGAGGGGGTTGTGGGTCTCGGGGGTGTCGGACGTGCCGTTGACGCTGCGGCTGACCATCTCGACGCCCGCGGAGATGAAGACGTCGCCCTCGCCGGCCTTGATGGCGTGCAGAGCCATGCGGGAGGTCTGGAGGGAGGAGGAGCAGTACCGGGTGATGGTGCAGCCGGGGAGGTGGTCCATCCCCATCTGCACGGCCACGACACGGCCGAGGTTGTGGCCCTGCTCGCCGCCGGGGAGGCCGCAGCCGAGCATCAGGTCGTCGATGTCCTTCGGGTCCAGGGCGGGGACCTTGTCGAGGGCGGCCTGGATGATCGTGGCGGTGAGGTCGTCCGGGCGGAGATCCTTCAGGGAGCCCTTGAAGGCACGGCCGATCGGGGAACGGGCGGTCGAGACGATGACGGCTTCGGGCATCACGGCTCCATTGCGCGAGGGTGAGCAGGGCTGTGGGCGAAGTTACCCGTACGTATGGTGGAGGTCACGGGCATGGGCGTGTGACTCCGGCCGCAATTTTCTAAGCGCTTGCTTGGTTCCTCGGCGGTTCCGCTCGGAACGGCGCGGGTGGGCGGGGGTGCCGCGCCGGTGCCGCCCCTGGCGTATGCGCGGGCAGGCGGGAAGCGTCGGCGGGGTCGGCGGCCGCGGGCCGTTCGCGGGCGGTCCCGCCCACGCGGCGGAGCCGCATCTCGACACGGCCCCGCCCCCCTGACGCCGGGGCGCGGGGCGCACCCCGGCGTCACACGGACGGTTCCGGGGCCGTGGACGGCGTGACCTCCGGGGTGGGCAGGCGGCGGCGACGGCGGCGCTTGAGCAGGGCCCACGGTCCCCGCGGACCCGTCGGCATCGCGGCCGCGACCTCCGTGCCCGCCTCGTCCGCGGCCTCCGCCGCGGCCCGGGCCACCGGCAGGAAGCCCTCGCGGCGGGAGGCGTCCGGGCGCTCCTCCTCCGCCGGCCACAGGCCGAGCGCGGCGCACACCGTCGGCAGGACCGCCATCGCCGCCGTGGCGTACCCCTCCGCCGAGGGGTGGTAGTTGTCGGGGCCGAACAGCTCCCGCGGGTTCGCCTCGAACTCCGGGCCCAGCAGGTCGCCCAGGGACACGGTGCGCCCGCCCTGCTCGACGACGCCGATCGTCTGCGCCGCGGCCAGTTGCCGGGACGCCCGGCGGGCCAGCCACCGCAGCGGCTGCTGCACCGGCTCGATCGTGCCCAGGTCGGGACAGGTGCCGACGACGACCTCCGCGCCGGCCGTGCGCAGGCGCCGCACCGCCGCCGACAGATAGCGCACCGACCGCGTCGGCGGCATCCGGTTCGTCACGTCGTTCGCGCCGATCATGATCACGCAGACGTCCGGGATACGCTCCTGGTCCTCGAGCGTCAGCGCCACCTGACGGTCCAGGTCGTCCGACTGCGCCCCCGGAAGGGCGACGACGCGCAGTTCCACCGGCCGCTCCGCCACCGCGGCCAGCCCCGACGCCAGCAGCGCCCCCGGCGTCTGGCGGGAGCGGTGCACGCCCTGCCCCGCGGCGGTGGAGTCGCCGAGCATGACCAGCCTCAGCGGTGGTTCGCCCAGAGCGCTGTAACCGCGTCCGTACAGCCCGTCCGCGCTCGGCGGATGCGGGCTGTGGCCGTTGCCCACATGCCGCTTGGCCAGCTGCACCTCGGCGACCAGCAGCCCGACGGCGGCCGCCCCTACCAGGCCGATACCGCCGCCGCCGTACGCCGCACCCGCCGCGATGCGCCGGGCCACCCTCGCTCTGGACATGCTCGACATGCGTCGCCGCCACCTCCTCGTAGCCGTACATCCACTGCTTGCCCCGTACGCCCCGTCGCCCAATCTCAACGGCATGTGAACGCCCGGGACGGCCCCGGCCCGAGGGCTCGTTCCCTTAAGCACCCGTCGCGGCGCCACGAGCGCTTACGCTGGCGGAACCATCACGACCACTTCTGTGCAGCAACCGGAGACAACGGTGCAATTCCACGACTCGATGATCAGCCTGGTCGGCAACACCCCGCTGGTCAGGCTCAACCGCGTGACCGCCGGCATCAAGGCGACCGTTCTCGCGAAGGTCGAGTACTTCAACCCCGGCGGTTCCGTCAAGGACCGCATCGCCCTGCGCATGATCGAGGCGGCCGAGCAGAGCGGCGAGCTGAAGCCGGGGGGCACGATCGTCGAGCCGACCAGCGGCAACACGGGCGTGGGCCTCGCGATCGTGGCCCAGCAGAAGGGCTACAAGTGCATCTTCGTCTGCCCGGACAAGGTCTCCACCGACAAGATCAACGTGCTGCGCGCGTACGGCGCCGAAGTGGTCGTGTGCCCGACCGCAGTCGCCCCCGAGCACCCCGACTCGTACTACAACGTCTCCGACCGGCTGGTGCGTGAGACCCCCGGCGCCTGGAAGCCCGACCAGTACTCCAACCCCAACAACCCCCTGTCGCACTACCACTCCACGGGCCCCGAGCTGTGGGAGCAGACGGAGGGGAAGATCACCCACTTCGTCGCCGGCGTCGGCACCGGCGGCACCATCTCCGGCACCGGCCGCTATCTGAAGGACGTCAGCGACGGCCGGGTCAAGGTCGTCGGCGCCGACCCGGAGGGTTCCGTCTACTCCGGCGGTTCCGGGCGCCCGTACCTGGTCGAGGGTGTCGGCGAGGACTTCTGGCCGACCGCGTACGACCCCACCGTCGCCGACGAGATCATCGCCGTCTCCGACAAGGACTCCTTCCAGATGACCCGGCGGCTGGCCCGGGAGGAGGGCCTGTTGGTGGGCGGCTCCTGCGGCATGGCCGTCGTCGCCGCCCTGCGGGTCGCCGAGCGGCTCGGGCCGGACGACGTCGTGGTGGTGCTCCTGCCCGACAGCGGGCGCGGCTACCTCAGCAAGATCTTCAACGACGAGTGGATGGCCGACTACGGCTTCCTCGAGGACACGGGCCCGAGTGCGCGCGTCGGCGACGTGCTCAGGGACAAGGAGGGCGGCATCCCCTCCCTCGTCCACATGCACCCCGACGAAACCGTCGGCCAGGCCATCGAGGTGCTCCGCGAGTACGGCGTCTCGCAGATGCCGATCGTCAAGCCGGGTGCGGGCCACCCGGACGTCATGGCCGCCGAGGTCGTGGGGTCGGTCGTCGAGCGTGAGCTGCTGGCCGCCCTGTTCACCAAGCACGCCTCCCTCGACGACCCGCTGGAGAAGCACATGTCTCCGCCGCTGCCGCAGGTCGGCTCCGGTGAGCCGGTCGCGGACCTGATGTCCGTGCTGGGCGCGGCCGACGCGGCGATCGTCCTGGTCGAGGGCAAGCCGACCGGAGTGGTCAGCCGGCAGGACCTGCTGGCGTTCCTGGCCAAGGGGGGAAAGCAGTAGCGAACGTCCGGTGAACCGGGCGTGTCGCCGGGGAACTTGCGGTGACGCGCGGGCAGAGCGGCTTCTCGTAAGTGGTACGAGCACGTCACGTCCGCGCAGCACCCGCTTAACACGGGTCCGGCACATTAGGGGATGTCGGCAGGCGGCGGGAGCGGCTCCCCGCCCGGGCCGGCAGCGAACGGCGCCAAGGACCTCCGGAGCGGCTCCCGGACCTCCATGGACGCCACGGACGCGCAAGCCCGGCCCTGACCCGGCCCGCGTCCCCCGCGGGGACCGCCGTCGTCCCGCCCCCCGGCAACGGGGGTGCGGCGGTCCCCGCGCACAAGCTTCTCGCGCCTGAACCGGCGTCGCTCTCGCCGACCCGGTCGCCCGCCGTCGCGGTTCCTCGACCGATGGTCGCGGTGGTCGTCGCTTGTTTCTCTCCTTAGGCCGGCGGTACCGCCGGGCCTGAGCGGGTCAGGCCTCCCACTCGCCGTCCTGCCGCGACGTGCGGCGGCGGAAGAGGTCGGGGTTGACGCGGGCGGCCTGGACCACGTTGACGCCCACGATGCCGAGCCAGGCGGCCAGGAGGCCGGACATGCCTCCGAAGGAGCCGCCGATCGCCGAGAGCGGGATCGCCACCACCAGCGACACGATGCCGAAGCCGAAGCGCTCGCCCCAGGAGTCCGTCGCGCGGGGGGACCGGGCGCCGCGGGCCGCCACCATCCGCTGCTCGGCCAGCTCCCGCCGCACCCGGCGGTCGATCGCGCCGTCGATGCGCTGGTCGACCTTCTCCAGGAACGAGTCGAGCAGCGCCGACTCGTACTCCTCGCCCAGTTCCCTGCGCGCCTGCAAGGTGGCGTCGAGTTCCTTCTTCAGGTCGGCGTCCCGCGCGTCCATTCCGGTCATGCGCACAACGGTAGGGAGGCGGGAGCCCCGGCGCACTGGGGACAACCCCCCGATCCGGCGGGGGTCTGCCGGCAGCAGGCGCGGTTCCCGTCGCAGGGGTTGCCCCGGAGCGTGCGCGGTGCGGCGGCGGACGACCGGCTTGCATATCGCCATGCAGGGTTCTCGGTGCTTGAATAGTCGGGCGGTGATCACGGACCTGGGAGGGGGAGCACGTCATGAGCGTGGCCGACAGCCCTGCGGCGCGGCTGCAGGCGCTCTTCGAGGGACACCGGCTCACGCCGACCCAGCGGCGCATCGCGCACAGCATGGTGCGACGGGCCGCCGACGTGCCGTTCCTGTCGAGCGTGGAGCTGGCCGAACTCGCCGGCGTCAGCCAGCCGTCCGTCACCCGCTTCGCGGTCGCCCTCGGCTTCGACGGCTACCCGGCGCTGCGCCGCCACCTGCGCGAGGTCGCGCCCCCGGAACAGGCGGCGGAGGCCGGGGCGTACAACGAGTACCAGCAGGCCGTCGAGGCCGAGATCGAGAACCTGAAGCATCTGGCGGAGGCGCTGGCCGACCCGCAGCCGGTGCACAAGGCCGGCCGGATCCTCGCCGCCTCTCGCCCCCTGCCCGTCCTCGGCCTGCGCGCCGCGGCCTCCCAGGCGTACGGCTTCGCGTACTTCGCGGCGAAGGTGCACCCGGACGTACGGCTGCTCGACGAGGGCGGCACGATGCTCCAGGACCGCATCGACGCGGCCGTACGGGCGGGCGCCGGCGCGTTGCTGTGCTTCGCGCTGCCTCGTCATCCGCGCGAGGTCGTGGACGCGCTGGCGCACGCCAGGGAAGCGGGCCTGACGGTGGTCACGGTCGCCGACTCGGCGTTCGCGCCCGTGGCCAAGGTGTCCGACCTGCTGCTGCCGGCCGCCGTCGGCACCGGGCTCGCCTTCGACACCGCCTGCGCGCCGATGCTCCTCGGCCGGGTCCTCCTCGAGGCGATGTGCGACGACCTGCCGGACGCCCAGGCACGCCTGGAGGAGTTCGACGCGCGGGCGGCGGCCCGGGGGCTGTTCGTCGAGTAGCCCGGCCCGCCCGCCGCGGCGCGGTTTTTTCAGACTCGTCTCAGGTTCCCTCGCTAGCCTTCCTGCACTGAGGCGCTTCACAACAGGAGACGGGAGGCTGGACGTGGCGCGCGGAGGACAGGGACTGGCTCGGGTGGCCGTCGTCGTGCGGGCGGGGGCCGCACCGCTGTGGTGGCTCGGGGTGTTCGCGGCCGGCATCGGGGTGCTGCCGCCGGGTGTGACCGGGCGCCGGATCGGCGTCCTGGCCGGGGCCGCGCTGTTCATCGTCGCGACCGCCGTCGTCGCCTGGTCCCGCCGCAGGCGGTACACCGCCCTGGCCCGCGGTGCCGCCCGCGCCGGGAAGTACGACGTCCTCCAGGACCGCTCGGTCACCGTCCGCACCTGGCGGCGCGGGCACCGCTGGTGGCTGCTCGCCGCCTTCGCCGCCGCGCTCGGCAGCGCGTTCGCGGTGCCCGCCGCCGGGGGCATGCTGCTCGCCGGAGCCGGCGCCGGACTGCGCCTGAAGGCCGCCTGGCTGGGGCGGCGGGAGAAGGCCGACGACGTACTGCTGTGGGTGCGCGTCGACTGGCTCGGCCGCCGGGGCGGCGGCCCCGCGGGCAAGCCGGTCAAGGGCTACCGCAGCACCGGCATCGCGGCCGGCGACGCGGCCCCGGGCGGGGCGCGCCGCCGTACCGCCGAGCTGGTTTAGGGGCCCCGCCCGGCGGAGGTCAGACCTCCAGATCCTCCTCGATCTTCTTGAGCTGGTGGCGGGCCATCGCCAGGTTGGCCCGCTTGGCGTCGAGCACGAGGTAGAGGAACAGGCCGTTGCCGCCGCGGCCGGTGAGCAGCCGGATCAGGTGGTACTGGTCGGACAGCGTGATCAGGATGTCCTCGATCTGGCCCTTGAGCCCGAGGTGCTCCATGGTGCGCAGCTTGGCCCGTACCACGTCGGTGTTGCCGGCGGCCGCGACGGTGAGGTCGAAGCTCTTGCTGCCGCCCATCGTGCCCAGCGCCATGCCGCTGGTGTAGTCGACCAGGGCGGCTCCGGTCGCACCCTCGATGGAGGCGAGCGCCTCTTTCAGTGCGGTTTCGGTGTTGGCCATTTCGGGGTGTGTCCTTTCAACTTTCGGTGGCGGTGCGCGCGTTCGCGGCCGGACGTGGGCTCGCGGGGGTGCGCGCGGTACGGGTCCGCGTGGGTGCGGGCCTGGTGGGTGGGGGCTGGGTGGGGGTCCATGGGGCGGGCGGTTGCGGCGGGTGCGGCGGAGGCTCGGGGCGTGCGGCGGCCTCGTCGACCAGTTCGCCGATCCGGGCGCTCGCGCGGCGGCCCTCCAGGTGCAGCCGGCCGACGTTGACGCGGTCCTGCGCGAGAACCGTCAGGACGGCGTTGCGGCCCGCGGCGTACGTGGCCACATAGCCGTCGACACCGCGGACGAGCACCTCCCGGAAGTCGCCCTGTCCCGTCGCCTGCGCCAGCCGTACCGCGACGCCCAGCGCGGCCGCGGTGAGTGCGGCGACGCCTTCCGGTTCGACGCCGGGGGCGTCCTGGGCGAGCACGAGTCCGTCGACGCTGGCGGCGAGGGAGCCGGTGAGCTGGGGGATGCGGGATCTCAGTCGGCGGAGTTCGTCCAGGACGTCCGCCTCGGCTGTCATCAGCTGTCTCCTCTCGGCGCGAGGTCGCTGCCGCGCGGGGCGGTCAAAGGGCCTCCAGCGCATCTCTCAGCCTTTTCAGCAAGGTGATGTGGGGGTCTTGGTGGAACAGCAGTTGGTCGGTGGCGGGGGGTGGTGCGTCCCCCGGGGCGGGTGAGGGTGCGGGTGCGAGTCCGGGTGCGGGTGCCGATGCCACTGCCCGTGCCGGTGCGGAGGTGCGCGCGGGTCCGGGCACGGGTGCGGCGACGGTGGCCGATACGACGCCCGCCGCTGCCAGACGCCTTATGTCCACGAGCGTGTGGAAGGCCGGGCGGCCCAGCGCCCGGGAGATGTCCGACGCCGTTCGTGTGCCGTCGACGCGGTCCAGGACGGCTTCCTGGCGGGGCGTGACCGCAGGGAGCGTCGGGCGGCCGGCGCGGACCAGCGGGGCCTCGTCGATGGCCGGGTCGGGCCAGATGGTCTGGAGCAGTGCGCGGCGGCGCAGCGTCTCGCGTTCGAGCGCGGTCACCGGAACCGGGTGCACCGGCCCCAGCCAGTGGGCCTCGCCGTAGCGGAAGCGGGCGGGGGCGCTGCTCGGGCCGAGCACGAAGTACGCCGCGTCGAACAGCGCCCCCAGATGGCACAGCTCCAGCGCTCCCTGGCCGATCCGGCCGCTGTCGACCAGGAACCGGCCCACCAGCCCCTGCGGGCCCGCCTGTGCGAGCGCCTCCCGCCAGCCCGCCTCGTCGAGCACACCGTGCGCGATGAGAAGGGCGTCGAGGCCCGGGGTCGCGGGGCTCTCCGCGTACACCACCCGGCCCTCGTGCAGGTGGAGCATGCCGCCCTCGCGCATCAGCACTCCGGTGGCCCGCTCGGCGGCGAGCCGGCTGAGCATGGGGGACAGGCCGCCGCCCGGGATCCGTGTCCCCTGCCGCACCGGCAGCGGTGGCGGCGAGGGGATTCTGACGGCCGTCATCCCAGCACCAGCCGTCCGGCCATCTCGCCGAGCCGGATGCGGGCGAGGGCGAGGTTGCCGTCCTCGCGCGCCAGCCACAGATGCAGGAACACGCTGCTGTCGAAGGTCGTCGGGACGAAGCGGAGCAGGTGGTAGCTGTCCCGGTTGGCGATGATCAGGTCCTCGACCGGGCAGGCGTCCTCGGACCAGTCGACCTCCCCCTCCGGGGCGAACGCACGGTGCTCGGCCGCCAGCCGGGCCACTTCCGCCGCCTCCGCCGCGGTCGTCTCGTGGTCACCGCCGGGCGCGTCGCCGACCGTGCCCAGGGCGAGCCCGCTCGTCCAGTCGACCACCGCGGCACCCCGGGCCCCGGGCAGGCGCATGGCTTCCAGCAGACACTCGTCGATTCCGGGCACAGCGGCTCCCCTCCCGCCTCGGGTACGGCTGAGTGACACAGACGCTACGCAACGTATGCGCGACGGGTGAGGGATCTGGCATTTTCCAGTGGAACATGCGCGGGGCCACTAAGGTGGGTCAACTGACCCCGATTTCAGCGGTGTTGGGCGTGGGTGCGGCTCCTCCTCGCTGACGTGCGACGATGCGGGTCGCGTGCATCGGAAGGGGGCGCCCCGGAGGGCGCGTGGTTCTCTCAGAGCTCCGTCAGTGCTCCCGAGCGCCCCCCGCCCGACTCCGCCACGATCTCCTCGACCGTTTGCGGCTCCCGCACGACGGCGAACCGGATCCCTCCGTTCCCGTCCGGCGCATAGCCGTACACCCCTGGCCGGGCGAGGGAGTTGTAGGCGTAGTGGTGCGCGAAGTAGTACGCGCCGGTGTCGAGCACCGCCACGTGGTCGCCCGGTTCCAGCAGGGGCAGCGCCCGCGCCTCGGCCAGCAGGTCGCCCGCGAAGCAGGCCGGTCCCGCCACGTCCTGCACCACCTCGGGGCCCTCCTTGGGGCGTCCCTTCGCGTCATAGGCGGCGATCCGCAGCGGCCAGGACGTCGGCGCGTACACCGTCCGCACCGCGACCTGCACCCCCGCGTGCGTGACCGCGACGGCCCGGCCGCCCGCGCTCTTGGTGTACTCCACCCGCGCCACCAGCGTCCCCTGCTTGGCCAGCAGCGACCGCCCGAACTCCGTGACCAGTCCGTACCGCCCGTCGAACAGCCCCGGCACCGCCTCCGCCAGCAGCCGCGCGTACTGCGCGTACGTCGGCGTCGTCGCATCGGAGCCGAAGTTCACGTGCAGCCCGCCGCCGATGTCGATCGTGTCGATCTGCCGGCGCCCGACGTGCCGGTTGATCTCCTCGGCCAGCGCATACGTCTCCGCGATGCCCCGCGCCATCAGCGACAGCGGCACGCCCTGCGAACCGGAGTGCGCGTGCAGCCGCGTCAGCCAGGGGCGCTCGGCATAGGCGCGCACCACCCACTCACGCGCCCCCTCGTCCCGCAGTCCCACCCCGAACTTGGAGGTGGCCGTCGCCGTCGACAGCGCCTGGATCGAACCGGCCCCGGTCTGCGGATTGACCCGGATCCCCAGCGGGGAGTCCGTCCTGACCGTGCGGACCAGTTCGTCGAGCCGCGCCAGCTCCTGCGGGCTGTCCACGTTCACCGCGGCGCCCAGCTCCAGCGCCTGGCGCAGCTCGGCCGCCGTCTTGGCGGGCGAGTCCAGCACGATCCGCTCCGGCGCCACCCCGGCCGCCCGGGCCAGCGCCATCTCGCCGGGGCTCGCCACCTCGGCGCCGAGGCCGGCCTCCCGCAGCAGCCGCACCACCGGCACCAGCGGTGTCGCCTTCACCGCGAACGCGTGCAGCACCGGCGTGCCCGGCGCCACCACCGCGTCGAAGGCGGCCCGCAGCGCCGCTGCCGAGTCCCGGATGCCCACGACGTCCAGCAGGCCGACGAGGGGCGTGTCCGGCCCCGGCAGCCCCCGCTCGACGGCGGCCCGTACGGCCTCGTCCCGCCGCGCCACCCGCTCGGCGTCACCGGGGCGCCCGTCCCCGGTGCCGTGTCCCGCCGCCCCGATGCTCCTCGTGTCCACCGCGTCCCCCGTCCCCGTGTCACCGTGTGCGGTCATGCCTCCAGCCAAACACTCCGGTCCCCGCCCCGCTGGCGCAAGGACGTATTGACTAGTTCTATTCAGATGGTCAGGATGTGAATAACCACTGCAACACAGTCCCGCGCGCCCCCCGGCCGCGTGCGCCGTCCCTCAGGAGGCAGACCATGTCAGGACCCCGGCCCGTCCGAGCGCCCCGCGGCACGGCACTGAGCGCCCAGGGATGGCAGCAGGAGGCCGCCCTGCGGATGCTGCAGAACAACCTCGACCCCGAGGTCGCCGAGCACCCCGACAAGCTCGTCGTCTACGGCGGCACAGGCAAGGCCGCGCGTGACTGGCGCTCCTTCGACGCCATGGTCCGCACGCTGAAGACCCTCAAGCAGGACGAGACGATGCTCGTCCAGTCCGGCCGCCCCGTCGGCGTCATGCAGACCCACGAGTGGGCGCCGCGCGTCCTGATCGCCAACTCCAACCTCGTCGGCGACTGGGCCAACTGGGAGGAGTTCCGCCGCCTGGAGGCCCTCGGCCTCACGATGTACGGGCAGATGACCGCCGGCTCCTGGATCTACATCGGCACCCAGGGCATCCTTCAGGGCACCTACGAGACCTTCGCCGCCGTCGCCGCCAAGAAGTTCGGCGGCTCCCTGGCCGGAACCATCACCCTGACCGCCGGCCTCGGCGGCATGGGCGGCGCCCAGCCGCTCGCCGTCACCATGAACGACGGCGTCGCGATCTGCGTCGACTGCGACCCCCGTGCCATCGAGCGCCGCATCGAGCACCGGTACCTGGACGTGAAGGCCGACTCCCTGGAGCACGCCCTGCGGCTGGCCGTCGAGGCGCGCGACGCCCGCCGTCCGCTGTCCATCGGCGTCCTCGGCAACGCCGCCGAGCTGGTGCCGCAGCTCCTCGCCATGGGCGCCCCCATCGACGTCGTCACCGACCAGACCTCGGCCCACGACCCGCTGTCGTATCTCCCGGTGGGCGTCGCCTTCGAGGACATGGCCGCCTACGCCGCCAAGGACCCGGCCGGCTTCACCACCCGCGCGCGTGAGTCGATGGCCCGGCACGTCGAGGCCATGGTCGGCTTCATGGACGCCGGCGCGGAGGTCTTCGACTACGGCAACTCGATCCGCGGCGAGGCGCAGCTCGCGGGCTACGAACGGGCCTTCGCCTTCCCCGGGTTCGTCCCCGCCTACATCCGGCCGCTGTTCTGCGAGGGGAAGGGCCCGTTCCGGTGGGCGGCGCTGTCGGGCGACCCGGCGGACATCGCGAAGACCGACAAGGCCATCCTCGAGCTCTTCCCCGAGAACGAGTCCCTCGCGCGCTGGATCAAGATGGCCGGTGAACGGGTGCACTTCCAGGGGCTGCCGGCGCGTATCTGCTGGCTCGGGTACGGGGAGCGGGACAAGGCCGGTGAGCGGTTCAACGACATGGTGGCGAGCGGGGAGCTGAGCGCGCCGATCGTCATCGGCCGCGACCACCTCGACTGCGGGTCCGTCGCCTCGCCGTACCGCGAGACCGAGGCGATGCTCGACGGGTCGGACGCGATCGCGGACTGGCCGCTGCTGAACGCCATGGTGAACGTGGCGTCCGGGGCGTCCTGGGTGTCCATCCACCACGGGGGCGGCGTGGGGATGGGACGGTCCATCCACGCCGGGCAGGTGACGGTGGCGGACGGTACGAAGCTCGGCGGCGAGAAGATCCGCCGGGTGCTCACCAACGACCCCGGGATGGGTGTGATCCGTCACGTCGACGCCGGGTACGACATCGCGGAGTCCGTCGCCTCGGAGCGGGGCGTGCGGGTGCCGATGCGCGAGGGTGACGGCGCGTGACCTTCCACAGCATGTGGGCGGAGCTGCTGCCGGTCGGCCGCAGCTCCGCCTCCGGCGGCTACCGCCGCTTCGCCTGGACCGGTGCCGACGCCGAGTGCCGGGCCTGGTTCAAGGAGCAGGCCGAAGCCCGGGGGCTGGCCTACGAGGTCGACCGGAACGGCAACCAGTGGGCCTGGCTCGGCGACCCCGCTGACGGGGACGCCGTCGTCACCGGGTCCCACCTCGACTCCGTGCCCGACGGCGGCGCCTTCGACGGACCCCTCGGAGTGGTCTCCGCCTTCGCCGCGCTGGACGAGCTGCGGAGCAGGAAAGTCCCGTTCGCCAAGCCCTTCGCCGTCGTCAACTTCGGCGACGAGGAAGGCGCCCGGTTCGGGCTCGCCTGCGTCGGGTCGCGGCTCACCGCCGGGCAGCTCACCCGCGAGCAGGCGCACCGGCTGACCGACGGTGACGGGATCACGCTGCGGCAGGCCATGGAGGCCGCCGGGTACGACGCCGACGCCATCGGACCCGATCCCGAGCGGCTCGGCCGTATCGGCGCGTTCGTCGAGCTGCATGTCGAGCAGGGGCGGGCGTTGGACCTCAGTGGGGACGCCGTGGGGGTCGCCAGTGCCATCTGGCCCCACGGGCGGTGGCGGTTCGACTTCCGGGGCGAGGCCAACCACGCCGGGACCACCCGGCTCGCCGACCGGCGCGACCCCATGCTGTCCTACGCCGAGACCGTGCTCGCCGCCCGTCGCGAGGCCGAACTCGCCGGTGCCGTCGCCACCTTCGGGAAGATCGCCGTCGAGCCCAACGGGGTCAACGCCGTCCCGTCCCTCGTCCGTGGCTGGCTCGACTCCCGTGCCGCCGACCGGGCGAGCCTGGACACCGTGGTCGGCGGCATCGAGAAGGCGGCCCGGGAGTACGCCGACGCCCACGGTGTCGATCTCGACGTGGTGCGGGAGTCGTTCACGCCCGTCGTCGAGTTCGACCACGCCCTGCGGGAGGAACTGGTCCGCATCCTGGGCCGGGACACCGGCCTGACGGTGCCCGTCCTGGGCACCGGGGCGGGACACGACGCCGGGATCCTCTCCGGGAGCATCCCGACCGCCATGCTGTTCGTGCGCAACCCCACGGGCGTCTCGCACTCCCCGGCCGAGTACGCCGCCGAGGACGACTGCCTGGCCGGGGTGGCCGCACTCGCCGACGTACTGGAAGGGCTGGTGTGCAGGTGACACGGACCTACTGGCTGGAGCACGCCTGGCTCGACCCCGTCGTCGAGCCGGGTGTCGCCCTGGAGGTGGCCGACGGTCGTATCACCGCGGTCCGCACCGGCGTCGACGCGCCCGAGCCCGGCGCCGAGGTCCTGCGCGGGCTCACCCTCCCCGGCCTCGCCAACGCCCACAGCCACGCCTTCCACCGCGCCCTGCGCGGCACCGTCCAGGTCGGCTCCGGCACCTTCTGGACCTGGCGGGAGGTCATGTACTCGTTCGCGGACCGACTGACCCCGGACACCTACCACGCCCTCGCCCGGGCCGTGTACGCGGAGATGGCGCTGGCCGGGGTCACCGCCGTCGGCGAGTTCCACTACGTGCACCACGCCCCCGGCGGCACCCCCTACGCCGACCCCAACGCGATGGGGGAGGCGCTCATCGCGGCCGCCGCCGAGGCCGGCATCCGGATCACCCTCCTCGACGCCGCCTACCTCTCCTCCGGCTTCGGACAGCCGCCCAACACCCACCAGAGGCGCTTCTCCGACGGCACGGCCGAGGCATGGGCCGAACGCTGTTCAGTTCTCAAGGAACGTGAGCACGCACGGATCGGTGCGGCGATCCACTCCGTACGGGCCGTGCCCGCCGACCAGTTGGCGACGGTGGCGCGCTGGGCGCAGGAGCGGCGGGCCCCGCTGCATGTGCACCTGTCCGAGCAGACGGCCGAGAACGACGCCTGCCGGCAGGCGCACGGCCGCACCCCCACCCGGCTCCTCGCCGACCACGGCGTCCTCGGGCCGCGCACCACCGGGGTGCACAACACGCACCTCACGGACGAGGACATCCGGCTGATCGGCTCCACCGCCACCGGCACCTGCATGTGCCCGACCACCGAGCGGGACCTCGCCGACGGCATCGGCCCGGCCCCGGCCCTGCAGGCCGCCGGCTCGCCGCTCAGTCTCGGCTCCGACAGCCACGCCGTCATCGACCTGTTCGAGGAGGCCCGGGCCATGGAGCTGAACGAGCGGCTGCGCACCCGCACCCGCGGCCACTGGACGGCGGCCGCCCTGCTGCGCGCCGCCTCCGCCGACGGGCATGCGGCGCTCGGCTGGGAGGGCGCGGGCGTCCTGGAGGCCGGCGCGCCCGCCGACTTCACGACGATCGCGCTCGACTCGGTCAGGACCGCGGGGCCCCTGCCGCGGCTGGGCGCCGAGACGGCCGTATTCGCGGCGACGGCAGCGGACGTCCGCCATACGGTCGTGGGCGGCCGGCACGTCGTCCGCGACGGCGCCCACACGCTCGTACCGGACGTGCCGCGGGCGCTGGCGGACGCCGTCGAAGCCCTGCGCGCCTGACGCCCGCAGCCAGTTCGGCCACCCCCGGCCCGGCCACCCACGAGGAAACCATGAGCAGCACGGTCATCACCAACATCGCCAGCCTGGTCACCAACGACCCCTCCCTCGGTGACGCCTCCTCCCTCGGACTGATCCGGGACGCGGCCCTCGTCATCGACGGCGACCGCGTCTCCTGGATCGGTGAGTCAAGCAAAGCACCCGCCACTGACAACCGGGTCGACGCCGGCGGCCGCGCGGTGATCCCGGGCTTCGTGGACTCCCACTCGCACCTGGTCTTCGCGGGCGACCGCACCGAGGAGTTCAACGCCCGCATGTCGGGCCGCGGCTACTCGGCGGGCGGCATCCGCACCACCGTGGCGGCGACCCGGGCCGCGACGGACGCGGAACTGGAGGCCAACCTCGTCCGCCACCTCACCGAGGCCCTCCGCCAGGGCACCACCACCCTGGAGACCAAGTCCGGCTATGGCCTCACGGTCCACGACGAGGAACGCGCCCTGCGCATCGCCTCCGCGCACACGGACGAGGTCACCTACCTCGGCGCCCACATCGTCTCCCCCGACTACGCCGACGACCCGGCCGCCTACGTGGCCCTCGTCACCGGCGAGATGCTCGACGCCTGCGCCCCGCACGCCCGGTGGATCGACGTCTTCTGCGAGAAGGGCGCCTTCGACGGCGACCAGGCCCGGGCGATCCTCACCGCGGGCCGGGAGAAGGGCCTGCACCCACGGGTCCACGCCAACCAACTGTCGTACGGCCCGGGCGTGCAGCTCGCCGTCGAGCTCGGCGCGGCCAGCGCCGACCACTGCACGCACCTGACGGACGCCGACGTGGACGCCCTGGCGAACGGCGACACGGTCGCCACCCTGCTGCCGGGCGCCGAGTTCTCCACCCGCGCCGAGTGGCCCGACGCCCGCCGCCTCCTCGACGCAGGGGTCACGGTCGCCCTGTCCACCGACTGCAACCCCGGCTCGTCCTACACGTCCTCCGTGCCGTTCTGCATCGCGCTCGCCGTCCGGGACATGCGGATGACCCCGGACGAGGCGCTCTGGTCGGCCACGGCGGGCGGCGCCCGCGCCCTGCGCCGCACGGACATCGGCCGCCTCTCCCCGGGCGCCTACGCGGACCTGGCGATCCTCGACGCCCCCAGCCACGTCCACCTGGCCTACCGTCCGGGCGTACCGCTGGTCGACGAGGTGTGGCGGCGGGGCCGGAGGGTCGCCTAGTGCCTGCCGCGGCACTGGCCGTCAGGTGGCCCTCAGGACGCCCCCGCCTTCCAGCGCTGGTCGTCCCCGCCCCGGTCCCGTCTCAGGAACACCGTGCCGTCGTCGTAGGGCGTCACCGCGTGGTCGGGAGCGATCGCCGGGCGGATCACGCCGCGGGAGTCGACCGTGAAGCGCAGGTTCTCCCCGTTGGGGCCGTCGACCGAGGAGCACTCCCAGATTCCGACGCCCCGGTAGGTGGAGCCGCGGCTGTCCAGACAGAAGCCGGGGTCGGCCTCCGACTGCAGGACGCCGCGCGCGGCGTCGACGCGCCAGCGCTGGGTCGGGGACGACGTGCACGGGGCCGTGATGACGTCGGTACCCAGGTCCATGTCCCCGTCGCGGATGTCCAGGCACAGACCCGAGGCGATGTTCACCACCTGGGCGAACGTGCCGTTCGGCGGGTGCGCGACGGGAGGTTTCGGCTTCGGGGGCGCCGGGTGTGCGGTCGCCGTTCGTGAGGGCGTCGGTGTGGGGCTCGGCGACGTCGTCGCAGGAGTCCGGGAAGGAGAGGGCGAGGACGACGGCGTCACCGAGACCGTCGCCGTCGCCGTCACCGTCACCGCGGGCGGCGGCGTCGGCCGGCGGATGTCGTTCGCGACCCGCGCCGGCTCCGAACCGCCCGAGGCCGCCAGATAGACCAGCAGCGGAACCAGCGCCACACCCGCGGCCGTCGCCGCCAGCGTGAACCGCCGCGACGGCCACCAGTCGGCGAGCCGCGCCGCGGCGGCCGCGCACTGCTCCTCCGCTTCGCCCCGTGTGTACGCCGTGCCGCCCCACGGCAGCAGCCCCTCCGCCAGCGCCGCGCGCGGGGCGTCCCGCAGGTGCGACAGCTCCTCGTACGCGGTGGCGCAGTGCACGCAGTACGCCATGTGGGCGTGCAGATCGGCGCTGTAGCGCGGCTTGTCCGGGCGCACCGACTCCTCGATGAGCCGCCGGAAGTCCTGGCAGCGCGGGTTGCCGGAGCCGGCGAGCCGGGTCTTCAGGACGGACTCGCGCAGCGCCTTGAACGCCGGTTCGATGTCGTACGTCACATCCTGCGGGGACAGGCCGAGCAGAACGGCCGCGCGCTCCGGCGGTTCCTGGTCGACGACGCCGTACCAGACCAGGCCCTGCACCCGGACCGGGAGCGCCTGGAACGCCGCCAGCATCGCCGGAGTCACGCCCTCGGGTCCGGCCGCCCGCAGATACGTGAGCAGCCCCGGATCGAGCCGGGCCGCGCGTTCGTCCGTCGCCCAGGAGGCGGCCACCCGTCCCACGAGGAGCAGGAGCCGATGCCGCCAGGGGCCGCGCGGGTCGGTGCCGCGGGCGGTGTCGCGGGCCGCGAGGGCGAATGCCTGAGCGGTCAGCTGCCGGGCCGCCGTCTCGTCGACCGCGCACAGCCGCGCGTAGGCGTGGACCGCGGGGCGGTGGCGCATGCGTAGTTCGCGCAGCGCTGGATACGCGGTCGGGGTGTCCTTCCTCAGCAGATCGGTGAGGCGGGCGTCGGGCACCGTACCGTGCATGCCGCCGCCGGCCCCGGCGTCGTCGTCATCGTCGTCGTCCCGTTCCGCCCGGGTCATCCCGCTGCCTCCTCGCAGCCCGTGTCCGCCGACGGGCACGCCTGGGTTCCAGACGTACTGGCCGGTATGGGTTGACCATAGTGAGGGAAGTCACTCTGCGGGAAAAGGGGTTCCCGTGGGTAACCGGGGAACACGTTGTAAGCAGGTGATGAACGGTCGGGGAACAACCTGTGAGTGGTGTGTCCGAACGCAAGTCGCCCGGTGTCCGGCCGAATTCCGGGATTCGGCCGGACACCGGGCGGCTGGTGCCACTCGGCTGGTGCCACTCGAGGCTCGATGGGTGTCGCGCGGAGTGTCACGCACCGCGTACCCGCGGCGGATGCCGTGTCACCGCGTACCCGCGGCGGTTCCGTGTCACCGCGTAGCCGTGGCGGATGTCACGCGCCGCGGAGCGGCGCCGGATCTCACTCCTCGACAGTGAGCCCCTTGCGCAGGCGTCCCAGGGTGCGGGACAGCAGCCGTGACACGTGCATCTGCGAGATGCCCAGCTCGTCGCCTATCTCCGACTGCGTCATGTTGGCCACGAAGCGCAGTGAGAGGATCTTCCGGTCACGCGGCGGAAGTTCGGCGATCAGCGGCTTGAGCGACTCGACGTACTCGATGCCCTCGAGCCCGTGGTCCTCGTAGCCGATGCGGTCCGCGAGGGCGCCCTCGGAGTCGTCCTCCTCGGGCTGGGCGTCCAGGGAGCTGGCCGTGTAGGCGTTCGACGCGGCCATGCCCTCGACGACCTCCTCGTTGGAGATGCCGAGGCGTTCGGCCAGTTCGGCCACGGTGGGTGCGCGGTCGAGCTTCTGGGCCAGTTCGTCACCGGCCTTCGCCAGGTCGAGTCGTAGCTCCTGCAGCCGACGCGGGACGCGGACCGACCACGAGGTGTCGCGGAAGAAACGCTTGATCTCGCCGACGATCGTCGGCATCGCGAAGGTGGGGAACTCGACGCCTCTGCTGAGTTCGAACCGGTCGATGGCCTTGATCAGGCCGATCGTGCCCACCTGGATGATGTCCTCCATCGGCTCGCTGCGCGAGCGGAAGCGGGAGGCGGCGAACTTCACCAGGGCCAGGTTCAGTTCGACGAGTGTGTTGCGCACGTACGAGTATTCGTGCGTGCCCTCTTCGAGTGACTCGAGCCTCTCGAAGAGCGTCTTGGACAGAGCCCGGGCGTCGACCGGTCCCACTTCGTGGTACGGGGGGATCTCCGGTAGGTCGGCCAGGCCGTCGGGCCCGGTGAGGCCTTCGTGGTCGGCCAGGACGTCGCCGTGGTCGTGGTCCGGTCGATCCAGGGGAATTGTCGACGTCGCCTTCTGGGTCTGCGATGCGTCGAGCCGGGGTGACATGATGTCCTCCATCGTTGTCGGCATATGGCCGCCGATGCCCATATGTGCACTGCGGTGTGCGGCGCCCTCCAAAGCCGGCCGTGTTGAATAGGTGTCTGTACTAGCCCTACCCGCTTTCGCCGACCGTTCGCAAGTGCGTACTGTGCCGAAATGTCCGAATTGGTGGGGTTGTTCGGGTGCCGAGAGGCGCGCAGAGGGCGTAATGTTCGAGGGCGTCCATCATCAACCACGACGGTCGGGAGAGAGACGGCATGGACCGCGGGACGGTCGGCAGCGCACAGTCGGGCCGGCTTCTGGTCGAGGTGCGACAAGAAGGCACGAGTGCCGTCGTGACCCCGGCGGGTGAGCTGGACCACCACACCGCCGATCTGCTGCGCGAACCGCTCGAGGACTGCCTCGAGAAGGGGTTCTCGCGCCTGGTCGTCGACTGCTCGGGGCTGGAGTTCTGCGACTCCACCGGGCTGAACGTCCTGCTCTCCGCCCGGCTGAAGGCCGAGTCCGCGGGGGGCGGGGTCCACCTCGTGGGGATGCAGCCGGTGGTGGCCCGGGTCTTCGAGATCACCGGGGCGGACGCCGTCTTCACCGTCCACGACACGCTGGACGCGGCGCTGGCCGAATGACACGGCCGATGGTTCGCGTCCCGGATGTCTCCGCGTTATCGGCGCGTTACGCGCGTCACAGACCCGGGCCGAATCCGTGGGTGTTCCAGCGATCCGGTCGGGCAGGAGACATGCTGACTATGTCGGCAGCGAGGGCGAAGGCCGCAAGAAGAGCGCCTGGGACGCACGGCACGAGCACCAACCGGCGGATACGACGCCGACCCCCGTACTGACCGAGTGTTGAATGTGAACTGGTGAATCGGTGAGGTGAAGCGCTGATGAGCACCACCCGGCCCTACTCGCCGGGCGACCGCGGCCCCGAGCCCAGCGGCGCTTCCGGAACGTCCGCGCAGGGCATGCCGGGCGAGGGCGCCTCCTCCGGGGGCCCCGGGGAGGCGGCACCCTCCGCTGCCCGGCAGGCCCGCAGGCTGAGCTTCGCGGGCGAGAGCGGGGTCGTGCCGCTCGCTCGTGACTTCACCCGCCAGGCTCTGCACGCGTGGGGCTGGCTGCCCGCCGCCACCGCCGACCAGCGGGCCGCGGCCGAGGACGTGCTGCTCGTCGTCTCCGAACTGGTCACCAACGCCTGCCTGCACGCCGAGGGCCCGGAAGAACTGTGGATCGCCTGCGACAACAAGGTGCTGCGCATCGAGGTCTCCGACCGGGGCGCGGGCCAGCCCGCCCCGCGCACCCCGCACCGCGCGGGACGCCCCGGTGGTCACGGGATGTTCATCGTGCAGCGGCTCTGCCTGGACTGGGGCGTCGTCAGGACTCCCGGCGTCGCCGGCAAGACGGTGTGGGCGGAGCTCGGCGCGCCCGCCTGACGGGCTCGGCCACCTAGCGTCCTGCCTTCGGTCGCCTTGCGGGTCTCCGACCTTCGGTCGCCTTGCAGGCGCCTGACCTCCGGTCGCCTTGCGGATGTCCGACCTTCGGTCGCCTTGCAGGCGCCTGACCTCCGGTCGCCTTGCAGATGCCTGACCTCCGGTCGCCTTGCAGGCGTCTGACCTCCGTCCTCGGTCCCCCTCGGGCATCTGACGTAGGGTCCCCTTGCCGGCGCCCGCCCCCCCCCGGCCGCCTGCGGACTTCTGGCCTCCCGCCGCTGTCGCGGACTTCCGCCCCCGCCGAACCTCGCGGACTTCCGCCCTTGTTCGCCTCGCGGACTTCCGCCCCACGCCGCCTCGGGACTCCCCCCCCCGTCACCCCGCGGACGTCTGACCTCCGGTTACCCGCGGTTCGAACCCTTCTTCGTGCGACACGCCTCGCGCGCCGGATCCCCACGGATCCCGCGCGCCCCTGTGTCTTCCCTCCCCACGGCCCCGGGCGTACCTTGACGGCCGATCTGATGTGCCGTCAGGAATGAGGGGACCGTGTCGTACCGGAAACGAAGCGCCGCGCTCGCGTCCGCCGCCGCCCTGGCCGGCTCGGCGGTCCTGATGGCCGCTCCCGCGGCCCGGGCCGAGGTCGTCGACGTCAACTACCAGTGCAGGACGCCGATCGGCGACAAGAGCGCCGTCTCGCCCATCGACATCAGGGGTGTCCGGAGCGGCAGCGCCTACCGGATCACCATGTCCTGGCAGAAGGGCGTCTCCTCCAGCCCGGTCGAACTGGGCAAGGGCGCGATGAGCCCGAGCGCCACGATCGTGGTGGGCGGCGCCGACAGCGGCACCCTGACGGTCACGGGCCCGGCCAACCAGGCGGCGATCCCCGCCGACACCCCCATCAAGATCAGCGACCTGAGCGGCACGTACACGCCCGGGAAGACCGGCAGGGTCACCTTCACCGCGGGCGTGCTCACCATCAAGGCGCTCGGTACGACGACCACGTGCACGCCCGCCAACCACCCGGGCCCGTCCCTGACCCTCGACGTCACGGCGGCCGGCGGCGGCACCGGCGGCACCTCCGGCTCCGCCCCGGGCGGCACGTCCTCCGGCGGGCAACTGCCGCAGACCGGACCCGAGGACTCCGTGGTCGCCCTCGGCACCCTCGGCGGCACCGTCCTGCTGGCGGGCGCGGCCGGGGTGCTGTGGCTGACGCGCCGCAACCAGGCGGTACGCCACTGAGCCGACCCCGTGCCCACAGGAGCCGCCATGCCGTACGTCCGCCACGACCTCGCCCTCGCCTGTGCGGGCCCGCAGGCCGCCGCGCCCGCGTCCGCCGGCCCACCCGGCGCTTCAAGCGGTGGACGTCCTGGTCACGGTGGCCGCGGCGGGCGGGGCGAACGGCCGGACGCGCGAGCCGAGTTGACGGGAGCGGCGACGTGAAGGGGAGTATCTCGGCGTTTGCGGCGGTGCTCGCGCTGGTCCTGGCACCCCTGGCGGTCCCCGCCTGGGGTGCCGGCGAACCGGCCGTGAAGCTGTCCGCCGCGCAGGCGGGGACGGGCGGTTCGATCACCGTGACCGGCAGCCGCTGGCGGCCGGGTGCGCTGCTGATGATCCTGGTCTGCGGGCAGGCCACGCCGTCCCGGGGAGTGATCGGCGGCACCAACTCCTGCGCCAACGCGGACGGACGGGCCGTCACGACCGACGCGGGCGGGCACTTCGCCAGGAAGCTGCCGGTGACCGAGCCGCCCGTGCCCTGCCCCTGCGTGGTGCACGTCGCCACCGTCACCGGGGCCGGGGCGAGCGCCGACGCGGTCTTCCAGGTCGCGGGGCACCCCGTGCGGCCGCTGCCCGCCGAGTCCGCCGCCGGGCGGCTCTCGGTGCTGACGGACACCCGTCTCGACGGCTCCAGCGGGCTGCTGACCTGGTTCGGGGCGCCGCCCCGGCGCACGCTCGTGTTCACCGTCGGCAACGCCGGCTCCTCGCCGGTGAAGGACCCCGTCTTCCGCGTCGGCACCTCGCACGGCGTGTTCGCACCGCAGTGGGACGAGCAGCAGTGGCACGGCACGGTCGCGCCCGGCCGGAAGGCGGAGATCAGGCTGCCGGTGGAGCTCACGGCGGGCGCCCACGGCGACTACACGGTCTCCCTGGAGTACGCCGGCAAGGTCGTCGCGGAGCAGCCGTGGGGGGTGGGCCGGCCCTGGGGCGTGACCGTCTTCTGGGCCCTGGTCTGCCTGGTGGTACCGGCGGCCGTGTTCCGCGTCGGCATGGCGGTCGTGGACCGGGTGCGGCCGCGCGGCGTGGTGGTGCGCCGCCGGGGGCCGGGGCGGCCCGACCTCGCCCTGCACCTGCCGAAGCCGCCCGCTCCCGCGCAGACCGGCACGACGCCGGCCCTGCCGTGGTTCACCCCGGACACGGATCCGGGGACCGCGGCGAGCGGCCGGCTCTCCGCACCGCACGAGGACAGTCCGGCGACCCCGACGAAGGGAAACACGTGAGAACGCAACGGAGCGCGTCCAAGGCGGCGGGCGGCAGGAGAGCGGTCGGGAGCGGCGGCGGCAGGAGAGCGGTTCGGAGCGGCGGCAGAAGGGCGAGCGCGGCCGGAGCGGCACTGATGCTGGGCGGCGCGGGCATCCTGCTCGGTATGGCCGCGGCGCCCGCCCGGGCGGCCGACGTGTCGTACGCCACCGAGTGCGTGCCGCCCTCGGTCTCCGGGCTGCCCCCGGTCGAGGGCACCACCAAGGTGGAGATCACGGCACCGGCGCAGGCCAAGGTCGGCGACGAGGTGACGGTCACCTGGAAGTTCGTGCAGGCCGCGTCCAAGAACCCCGATGTGCTCGACCTGGACAAGGACACGGTCAAGCCGACCGGCACGCTGAAGGCGGGCGGCGCGCAGACCGCCGCCATCGCCATGGAGGGGCCGCGGTCGAACCCGCCGATCCCCAAGAACAGCGACATGAGACTGTCCGACATGACGGGCACCCTGAAGCTGACGGCGCCGGGCGAGGTGACGCTGACACCGGACGCGTACACCATCAACGTCAGCAAGCCGATCTCCACGGACACCAAGTGCACTCCGAAGGAGACGGTGGGGCCGGCCGCGACCATCAAGGTGACCGACGCGGGCGGGGGAGCCGGTGGCACGAGCGGGACACCGACGCCGGGCGGACCGACCTCGTCCGCATCCGCCACGTCCCCGGCCACGAGCGCGGGCGGCACCGGCGGTGAGGGCGGGCAGACGGATTTCACGGGCACGGAGGTCCAGGTCCCGTACGCCTGCAGGACGCCCATCGGCGACAAGAGCGCCACCTCGCCCGTGCGGATCGACGCGCGGAGGAACGGCGGTGACTTCGCCCTGACCGTGCGGTTCGCGAAGTCCGTGATGGACAGCCCGGCGAACATCCCGAAGGGCTCGGTGAAGCCGTCGATGCAGGTCGTGCTGGGCGGCGCCGACAAGGGCACCGTCCCCGTCGAGGGGCCGGCGAACGCGCGGGACATCAAGGCCGGCGACCCGATCACGATCCCCGACCTGACGGGCACCTACAGGCCGGGCGCGAGCGGGCGTTCCACCTTGTCGCCGGGCGTGCTGACCATCAGTGCCCTCGGCACCACCACGACGTGCACACCGACGAAGACACAGGTGTCCCTGACCCTGGACACCTCCCAGCAGCCGGGCGGGGCGTCCGGAGGCACGTCGTCGGGGGGTGCGGCGGCGGGCGGTGCGTCGTCGGGTGGCGCGTCGTCGGGTGGCGCGGCGGCGGGCGGTGCGGCCGCCGGCGGTCTGGCCCAGACGGGTTCGGACGACCACGGCACCCTCAAGGCCCTCGGCCTGGTGGCGGGAACGGCGATCCTGCTGGGCGGGGCGGTCTTCACGTTCCTGCCGCGCCGGCCACCGCGGTAGGCGCGGAGCCCGGGGGCGCCTTCCGCGCGGGCCGCCCCCGGGTACCGGGCGGGCGTGGCGCGAGGGCGGTGAACCGAAGGGGCGCCGCACCCTGTGGTGCGGCGCCCCTTGCGATGGTTCAGCCGGGCCGGCCAGGCCTCAGTGGACGTCGCCCATGAGTTCCTTGACCTTGCCGCGGTACATCCACACCGCCAGACCGGCGAGCGCGGCGAGCGCGGCCTCCAGCGTCACGATGCCCGTCTTGTTCAGGTCGACGCCCGCGATGGACAGCAGACCGGTCGTGGCGTCACCGGCGGTGACGGCCAGGAACCAGACGCCCATCATCTGGGAGGCGTACTTCGCGGGCGCCATCTTGGTCGTCACCGACAGGCCCACCGGCGACAGCGTCAGCTCACCGACCGTCTGCACGAAGTAGATCGCCACCAGCCACAGCGCGGCCGCCTTGTGACCGCCGTCGGCGATCGCCATCGGGGCGAGGAAGAGGAAGAAGGACGCGCCGATCAGGACCAGGCCCATGGCGAACTTCACCGCGGTGCTCGGCTCCTTGCCGCGCCGGGCCAGCGCCAGCCACGCCCAGGCGAAGACCGGGGCCAGCGCCATGATCATGACCGGGTTGACCGACTGGTACCAGGAGACCGGGAAGTTCCACCCGAAGATCGTGTTCTTGGCCGAGGAGTCGGCGAACAGCGACACGGTCGAGCCGCCCTGGTCGTAGATCATCCAGAACACGGCCGCGGCGACGAAGAACCAGATGTACGCCGTCATCTTCGACTGGTCGGTGCGGTCCAGTTCCTTGTCCCGCTTGATGCGGGCGATGACCAGGACCGGGATGATCAGGCCGGCGAGGGTGATCGGGACCAGCAGCCAGTTCAGCGTGTAGACGCCGGAGAACCCGACGATCGCGTAGAAGACGACCGCGAGGCCCGCCCACAGGGCGGCCTTGGTCAGGGTGGCCTTCTTCTCCTCGGCGGACAGCGGGGTCGGGACGACCTCGGACTGGGAGCTCAGGTGACGGCCGCCGAGCAGGTACTGGCCGAGGCCGAGCGCCATGCCGAGCGCGGCGAGCGCGAAGCCCAGGTGCCAGTTGACGCTCTCGCCGACCGTGCCGATGACCAGCGGCGCGGCGAAGGCGCCCAGGTTGATGCCGATGTAGAAGAGGGTGAAGCCACCGTCGCGGCGCGGGTCGTCCGGGCCGTCGTAGAGGTGGCCGACCATCGTCGAGATGTTCGCCTTCAGCAGGCCCGAGCCGATCGCGACGAGGCCGAGGCCGGCGAAGAAGGTGCCGGCGGTCGGCAGGGCCAGCGTGAGGTGGCCCAGCATGATGACGAAGCCCGCCACGGCGACCGTCTTGCGCGGACCGAGGACCCGGTCGGCGAACCAGCCGCCCGGCAGGGCGAGCAGGTACACCAGCGACACGTACACCGAGTAGATCGCGGTCGCGGTGGCCGCGCTCAGGTGCAGGCCGCCCGGTGCCACCAGGTAGAGCGGGAGGAGGGCCCTCATGCCGTAGTAGGAGAACCGCTCCCACATCTCCGTCATGAAGAGTGTGGCCAGTCCGCGGGGGTGGCCGAAGAAGGTCTTCTCGGACCCGGGGGTGCCCGGGCGGACCGAGTCCTTCGTCAGGCTGGACGCCATGGTCGTTCCTTGCTGGTCGGGACGCGCTGCACGAGCGTCACGCGCCCGTGGGGGGACGGCCGGCACCGGCGGGATCGGACGTCCGCCCCCACGCCCACGGGGGTGTCCGCCCCGGATCACGGAGCGGTGGACGGCGACCACCGGGATCCACGCCTCTACGCGCGTTGAGCGCTCGAGGCCCGGCCACAGGTCATTCCTTCGAGGCTGGGAGGAGGCCAGCCCGCACATAAAAGAGACCTTCAGCGTCGAGCTACCGCCAAAGGTCCCTGCTGGTGCTACAGGCGTTCTCATCACCATACGGCACGGCACGGCGGGATATGGAAGGACTTGAGACGCGGATCACAGGTAGTTACGGAACTATGGTCACCCATTCGAAGGTCTACGCCCAAATGGCCCCCAAGAGGTGCAGGCGCGACCACGCAGCGTCACGGCCGGCGGCGAGGGTGCATCGTCCCAGGTACAGGTAAGAATTCGCATCCGCAGATCACACCCGTGATCACACCTTTGCTCTTCTCCTCGGCGGACTACCATCACCCCATGACCCGTGTACTGCTCGCCGAGGACGACGCGTCCATCTCGGAGCCGCTGGCCCGTGCCCTGCGCCGGGAGGGTTACGAGGTCGAGGTGCGCGAGGACGGACCCACCGCGCTCGACGCCGGAATGCAGGGCGGCGTCGACCTGGTCGTGCTGGACCTCGGGCTGCCCGGCATGGACGGTCTGGAGGTGGCCCGCCGGCTGCGCGCCGACGGCCACACCGTCCCGATCCTGATCCTGACCGCCCGGGCCGACGAGGTGGACACCGTCGTCGGCCTCGACGCGGGCGCCGACGACTACGTCACCAAGCCGTTCCGGCTCGCCGAACTGCTCGCCCGCGTCCGGGCACTGCTGCGGCGCGGCGCCACCGAGCCCGCGCAGCCGCCCGCCACGCACGGCGTGCGCATCGACGTGGAGTCGCACCGGGCCTGGATGGGCGACGAGGAGCTGCAGCTCACCGCCAAGGAGTTCGACCTGCTCCGGGTCCTGGTCCGGGACGCGGGCCGGGTCGTCACGCGCGACCAGCTGATGCGCGAGGTCTGGGACACGACGTGGTGGTCGTCCACGAAGACCCTGGACATGCACATCTCCTGGCTCCGCAAGAAGCTGGGCGACGACGCGGCGAATCCGCGGTACATCGCGACGGTACGGGGCGTGGGCTTCCGGTTCGAGAAGAACTAGGCGCCCTGCCGCTGGACCGTCGCCGGGAGCCGGTGTGGTTCACGGGTGGTCGCGGCGCGTCCACGTCGTGGCTCGTGGGCGTCCGCGGCCGTGGGTCGCTCGTGGCCGGTCGCGCCGTTCCCCGCGCCCTCGGGTGCGGCCCCACCTCCCGGGTGCGGAAGTGCCCAGGCACACTGGTCGTCGTACCTGTTCCCGCCGGAGGCCTCCGTGCGTCGTCGTCTCATCCAGTCCACCCTCGCGGTCGTCCTCGTGGTGATCGCGGTCTTCGGTGTTTCCCTCGTGATCGTCGAGACGCGGACGATCAGCAACAGCGCCCAGGAGCGCGTCGACTCCGAGGCGCTGCGCCTCGCCAGCATCGTGGACAGCCGGATCCTCGGCGACGAGAAGGTCAACGCGGCCGTCTTCAAGGACCAGGTCACCGGTGACAGGTACGCGGTGATCGACATCCCCGGCCAGCCCACCATCCGGGTCGGCAACCAGCCCGCCGGTGACGTCATCCACTCCACGACCAAGGGCGAGGAGGGGGAGACCGTCCGCGTCGAGGAGCCCCGCTCCGCCGTCACCCGCGAGGTCGGCCGTACGCTGCTGATCATCGCTCTGGTGGCGCTGCTCGCGATCATCGCGGCCGTGCTGCTCGCGGTGCGCCAGGCCAACCGTCTCGCCTCCCCGCTGACCGACCTCGCCGAGACCGCCGAGCGCCTCGGCTCCGGCGACCCGCGGCCGCGCCACAAGCGGTACGGCGTCCCGGAGCTGGACCGGGTGGCCGACGTCCTCGACGCCTCCGCCGAGCGGATCGGCCGCATGCTGACCGCCGAGCGGCGTCTCGCGGCGGACGCCTCGCACCAGTTGCGCACGCCCCTGACAGCGCTGTCCATGCGGCTGGAGGAGATCACGCTCACCGACGACCCGGACACGGTGAAGGAGGAGGCGACGATCGCGCTGACGCAGGTGGAGCGGCTCACGGACGTCGTGGAGCGGCTGCTGACGAACGCCCGCGACCCGCGCACCGGCTCCGCCGTCTCCTTCGACCTGGACGAGGTCATCCAGCAGCAGCTCGCCGAGTGGCGGCCCGCCTACCGCAGCGTGGGCCGTGCGATCGTCAGCTCCGGGAAACGGCACCTGCGGGCCGTGGGGACGCCGGGGGCGGTCGCGCAGGTGCTGGCGGCGCTGATCGAGAACTCGCTCATGCACGGGGGCGGCACGGTCGCCCTGCGCACCCGGGTCACCGGCAACCAGGCGGTCGTGGAGGTCACGGACGAGGGGTCGGGGGTGCCGCCGGAGCTGGGCTCCCGCATCTTCGAGCGCACCATCAGCGGCCGTAACTCCACGGGCATCGGGCTCGCGGTGGCGCGTGATCTGGCGGAGGCCGACGGCGGCCGTCTGGAGATGCTGCAGGCCAAGCCCCCGGTCTTCGGCCTCTTCCTGTCCCGTACCCCGCTGAAGATGCCCGCCGCACCCGAGGAACCGGAACCCACGGTGCGATGAGCCGGCGCGGGGGCGCACGGGGGGACGAGCCGGGGCCGGCGCACTCCTGAAGCGGTCGCCCGGGGCCTGCTGGCAAGGGCCGTCCGGGGCCTGCGCGGAAGCGGTCGGTCAGGACGTGCCCGGTGCACCGCGCGGGGCGCTACGCCTGTTCAGGCGGCCGCGGGGCGATGCGTTCGGTCAGCGGTTCGCGTGCTCGTCGTGGCGGCGCCGCTTCTCCGCCTCGTGGAGTATCGACTCGGCGCCCGCGACCGCCGACGTCGCCGGCATGGCCCGGAACACCCAGGTGCGGTACGACCAGAAGCGGAACAGCGTCCCGAGGCCGATGCCGAGGAACTTGAACACGTTGCTCTGCAGCGGGCTGTCCCAGCCGAGCCCGTACGTCGCCACGTACAGCACGCCGTTCTCGATCACCAGTCCCGCCGCGCTGAACACCAGGAACAGGGTCATCTCGCGGGTGCGCCCGCCCTTGTCCCGGTCCCGGTAGGTGAAGTAGCGGAAGCCGATGTAGTTGAAGACGATCGCGACGACCGTGGCGATGATGCTCGCCCGGACCACCTGGAGACCGGTGACGTTGCGCACCAGGTTGAACACCAGGAGGTTGACGAGCAGTCCCGCCCCGCCGACCGCGCCGAACTTGGCGATCTCGCGCAGCAGCCGGTCGAACTTCCGGCGCACCGCACCCTGGGGCTTGTCCTTCAGGCCTGTGGAACCGCTGCCCATCGTGTCGCCAGCCCCCGTCGGGTCGGTTGTGCTCGGTCGCGTCGGTGTGTCGTCGTGCCGCTCGGTCGTGTCCGCCCTCGGCGGAAGGCGCCGAACGGCTCCGTCAACCCGGCCATGCTAACCAGCGCCGGTGAGCGACGTCCGGGGACCATACATGAGGACGGAAAGAAAGCCACCTCGAACGGACTTTCGGAAATGCTGGGGGCGGTCCTCGCCCACTCCTTCGAAAGTCCCTCCGAAACGGCGCTCCAAACACCCTCCGCGGGGACGGAAACCGGCCTGCCTGGCCGGGCCGATACCCTAGGGGCGTGACGTTCCCGGTAGTCGGCATGGTCGGCGGTGGCCAGCTCGCTCGTATGACCCACGAGGCGGGCATCCCGCTCGGCATCAGGTTCAAGCTCCTCAGTGACACACCCCAGGACTCCGCGGCACAGGTCGTGAACGACGTAGTCGTCGGCGACTACCGCGACCTGGAGACGCTGCGTGCCTTCGCGCAGGGCTGTGACGTGATCACCTTCGATCACGAGCACGTGCCCACCGAGCACCTGCGGGCCCTGGAGGCGGACGGCATCCCCGTGCGCCCCGGCCCGGACGCGCTCGTGCACGCCCAGGACAAGGGCGTCATGCGCGCCAAGCTCGACGCGATCGGCGTGCCCTGCCCGCGGCACCGGATCGTCGACGACCCCGAGGACGTGGCGGCTTTCGCGGCCGAGGGCGAGGGCTTCCCCGTCGTCCTGAAGACCGTCCGCGGCGGCTACGACGGCAAGGGCGTCTGGGTGGTGAACTCCGTCGAGGAGGCCGAGGATCCCTTCCGCGCCGGTGTCCCCGTCCTCGCCGAGGAGAAGGTCGACTTCGTCCGGGAGCTGGCCGCCAACGTCGTACGGTCGCCGCACGGGCAGGCCGTCGCCTACCCGGTGGTGGAGTCCCGGCAGGTGAACGGCGTCTGCGACACCGTGATAGCCCCGGCCCCCGACCTGGACGACGCCCTCGCCCTCGAGGCCGAGCAGCTCGCGCTCACCATCGCCAAGGAGCTGGGCGTCGTCGGTCACCTCGCCGTGGAGCTGTTCCAGACCCGCGACGGCCGCATCCTGGTCAACGAACTGGCGATGCGCCCGCACAACTCGGGCCACTGGTCGATGGACGGCGCGATCACCTCGCAGTTCGCCAACCACGTCCGGGCCGTCCTCGACCTCCCGCTCGGCGACCCGCGCCCGCGCGCCAAGTGGACGGTCATGGTCAACGTGCTGGGCGGCGACTACCCCGACATGTACTCGGCGTACCTGCACTGCATGGCCCGCGACCCTCAGCTCAAGATCCACATGTATGGCAAGGACGTGAAGCCCGGCCGCAAGGTGGGCCACGTCAACACCTACGGCGACGACCTCGACGACGTGCTGGAGCGCGCCCGTCATGCAGCCGGCTACCTGAGAGGCACGATCACCGAATGAGCCCAGTTGTTGGCATCGTCATGGGGTCCGACTCCGACTGGCCGGTCATGGAGGCCGCCGCCAAGGCCCTCGACGAGTTCGAGATCGCCTACGAGGTCGACGTCGTCTCCGCGCACCGCATGCCGCGCGAGATGGTCGCCTACGGCGAGCAGGCGGCGGAGCGCGGTCTGAAGGTGATCATCGCGGGCGCGGGCGGCGCCGCCCACCTGCCCGGCATGCTCGCCTCCGTCACCCCGCTGCCCGTCATCGGCGTCCCGGTCCCGCTGAAGTACCTCGACGGCATGGACTCGCTGCTGTCGATCGTCCAGATGCCGGCCGGTGTCCCCGTGGCCACCGTCTCCGTCGGCGGCGCCCGCAACGCGGGGCTGCTCGCGGCCCGCATCCTAGCCGCGCACGACGAGGACCTCCTGCAGCGGATGCGGGAGTTCCAGCAGGACCTCAACGACCAGGCCACCGAGAAGGGCAAGCGCCTGCGCTCCAAGGTCGAGGGAGCGGCGGCGGGCTTCGGCTTCAACTCGGGGAAGTGACGCGATGACCTCGCCGTCCCTTCAGACGGCCCGGGAACTGCTGCGGGAGTTCCCGGTCGTCGACGGGCACAACGACCTGCCCTGGGCGCTGCGCAAACAGGCCCGGTACGACCTCGACGCCCTGGACATCGCCCGGCACCAGAACACCCGTCTGCACACCGACCTGCCCCGGCTGCGCGAGGGCGGGGTCGGCGCCCAGTACTGGTCGGTGTACGTGCCCTGCGACCTGCCCGACCCGGTGCCCGCGACACTGGAGCAGATCGACTGCGTACGGCAGCTCCTCGCCCGCTACCCGGCGGACCTGGCCCCCGCCCTGACCGCCGCCGACATGGAGACGGCGCGCAAGGAGGGCCGTATCGCCTCCCTGATGGGCGCGGAGGGCGGCCACTCCATCGCGAACTCGCTCGGCACGCTGCGGGGCCTGTACGCGCTCGGTGTGCGCTACATGACCCTCACCCACAACGACAACGTGGCGTGGGCGGACTCCGCGACCGACGAACCGGGCGTGGGGGGTCTGTCGGACTTCGGCCGCGAGGTGGTCCGGGAGATGAACCGCCTCGGCATGCTCGTCGACCTCTCCCACGTGGCGGCGACCACGATGCACGACGCGCTGGACACCGCCGAAGCGCCGGTGATCTTCTCGCACTCCTCCGCCCGCGCGGTGTGCGACCACCCGCGCAACATCCCCGACGACGTCCTCGAACGCCTGCCCGCCAACGGCGGCGTGGCGATGGCGACGTTCGTGCCGAAGTTCGTCCTCCAGGCCGCCGTCGACTGGACGGCCGCCGCGGACGACAACATGCGCGCGCACGGCCTGCACCCCCTCGACACCACCCCCGAGGCGATGAAGGTCCACCGCGCCTTCGAGGAGCGCACCCCGCGCCCGGTCGCCACGGTCGCGACGGTCGCCGACCACCTCGACCACATGCGCGAGGCGGCGGGCATCGACCACGTCGGCATCGGCGGCGACTACGACGGCACGGCCTTCACCCCGGACGGCCTGGGCGACGTCTCCGGCTACCCGAACCTGATCGCGGAGCTGCTGGAGCGCGGCTGGTCGAAGGCCGACCTGGCGAAGCTGACCTGGCAGAACGCGGTACGGGTGCTGGGCGCGGCCGAGGACGTGGCACGCGATCTGCAGACCACGCGCACACCGTCCCTGGCGACCATCGAGGACCTCGACGGCTGACGGTCCGGTCCGGCCGCCCGGCCGCCCCGCCCGTCATGGGGTGGGGCGGGGCGGCCGGACACTTCACGTGTGCTCGATCCGGCACAGGCAGAACGGGTGTCCTGCCGGGTCGGCGTACACCATGAAGTCCTTCTTCTCCCGGTCCTCCACGTCCAGCGGCCGCGCGCCCAGCGCCAGCACCTTCTCGTGCGCCGCGTCCACCTCCGCCCAGGTGGAACCGGCGTCGAAGTCGATGTGGAACTGCTGCGAGTTGCGGTCCGCACGCGGCCACTCCGGCGGGGTGTGGTCCTCCGCCCGCTGGAAGGCCAGCCTCGGCCCGTCCGGGATCCGCAGGACGACCCAGTCCTCGTCCTCGGCCTTGGGTGTCCCGCCGCCCACGCGCGCGTAGAACTCGGCGAGCGCGCGGGGGTCCGGACAGTCGATCACCACACTGCGGAAACGTGCCACGGCGGGCATGGAGCCTCCCTCGATGTCAGCAGGCGCAGAGACAGAACGGGTGCCCGGCCGGGTCCGCGTAAACGCGGAAGCTGCGCGAGCGGTCCTCCGTGTCGAGCGGCTTGGCGCCCAACTCCAGTACCCCCTTCTCCGCCGCGTCCAGGTCCTCCACCACGAGATCCAGGTGGAACTGCTGCGAGTGGTGGGGCGCGGGCCACCGCGGCGGTACGAATCCGGGCGCGGCCTGGAAGGCCAGCGCCCGCCCGCCGGGCACCTGGAGGTCCACCCAGTCCCCCTCGCCCTCGACACGGCCGCCGAGCACCTCGGCGTAGAAGGCGGCGAGCGCGCCCGGGTCCGGGCAGTCCAGGACGACGGGGCCGAGCTTGGCGAGAGCCATGACTTCCTCCTCCGGATCGGAGTTACCCATAGAGCCGAGTAACCGGTAACGGTTACTGCATGCTCCCGTTCATCGGGTAACAAGGCAAGGGGTACACGCCGACGTTTCGCCGTGATCGCGACCTGGCGCGGGGCCGGCGGGTGAGCAGGTCCCCGACCGGCCACGGTTACCGCCTCCGGCGGCACTGGAGGTAACGTCGCGGCATGAGTGAGAGAGCGCCCGCGCCCGGCGGCCTGGAACTCGTCCGGGCCCTGGTGAACACGCTGGACCTCGCGTCGGGCGCCGACTCGCTGGACACCGCGGAGGGCCGCGCCCGCTTCGCGCTCACCGAGGACGAACTGCCGCGCGCCCGGGAACTGCGCGAGTCGCTGCGCGCCGCGCTGCTCGCCCACGCCGGCCACCCGCCCCACCGCGAGGTGACCCCGCTGACCCGGCTGCTGGCGCACACCCCGCTGTACGTGGCCGTCGACGACCGGGACGGCTCGGCCCGCCTGACCCCCGCCGACGGCGACTGTCTGCACGCGCGCGTGGCGGCCGCCGTCGCCGAGGCGCTGACCGCGGGCACCTGGGGCCGCCTGAAGGCCTGTGAGGCCGTGGACTGCCACTGGGCGTACTACGACCGCAGTCCGGCCGGACGCGGCCGCTGGTGCTCGATGGCGGTGTGCGGGGCGCGCGCGAAGATGCGGCGGTACCGGGCGAAGGAGGCGTGATCCCGGGGGAGGTTCACCGGCCGGACGACGGCCCGGTGGTGCAGAATGCAACAGGACGCCGGTCCGGCCGACTGAGCCTCGGCCGGACCGGCGTCACCCGTTACGCCTACGCGGTGGGGCGGCCCATCGCCCGGTACGTCCACCCGGCCCGGCGCCACACCTCCGGGTCGAGCGCGTTGCGGCCGTCCAGCATGATCCGGGAGGCCACCGCCTCGCCCAGCTCCGCCGGGTCCAGCTCGCGGAACTCACGCCACTCGGTGAGGTGCAGGACGACATCGGCGCCCCGGACCGCCTCCAGCGCCGAGCCGCCGTAGCCGAGCGTCGGGAACAGCCGCCGCGCGTTGTCCATGCCCTTGGGGTCGTAGACCGTGACCTGGCCGCCCTGGAGGTGGATCTGCCCGGCCACGTTCAGCGCGGGCGAGTCACGGACGTCGTCCGAGTCAGGCTTGAAGGTGGCGCCGAGCACCGCGACCCGCTTGCCGAGGAACGAACCGCCGCCCAGCGCCTCCCGCGCCATCTCCACCATCTGGCCCCGCCGGCGCATGTTGATGGAGTCGATCTCCCGCAGGAACGTCAGCGCCTGGTCGGCGCCCAGCTCACCGGCGCGCGCCATGAAGGCCCGGATGTCCTTCGGCAGACAGCCGCCGCCGAAGCCGATCCCGGCGCGCAGGAACTTCCTGCCGATCCGGTCGTCGTACCCGATGGCCTCCGCCAGCTTGGCCACGTCGGCGCCCGCGGCCTCGCACACCTCCGCCATCGCGTTGATGAACGAGATCTTGGTGGCGAGGAAGGAGTTCGCGGCGGTCTTCACCAGCTCGGCGGTCGGGAAGTCGGTCACCACGAACGGCGTGCCCTCGGCGAGCGGCGTCGCGTACACCTCGCGCAGCAGCTTCTCGGCGCGCTCGCTGCGCACGCCGACGACGATCCGGTCCGGGTGCAGCGTGTCCTCGACGGCGAAGCCCTCGCGCAGGAACTCCGGGTTCCAGGCCAGTTCGGCGTCTCCGCCGGCGGGGGCGTGCTCGGCGAGGTACGTGGCGAGGCGGTCCGCGGAGCCGACGGGCACGGTCGACTTGCCGACGACGAGCGCGGGCCCCTTCAGGTGCGGCGCGAGGGAGGCGATCGCGGCGTCGACGTACGACATGTCGCAGGCGTACTCGCCGTGCTTCTGCGGGGTGTTCACACAGACGAAGTGGACATCGCCGAACTCGCCCAGCTCCGCCCAGTCAAGGGTGAAGCGCAGCCGCCCGCTGGAGCCCTCGATCCCCGCGACGTGCTTGCGCAGCAACTCGTCCAGACCGGGCTCGTACATCGGGGCCTCGCCCCGCTCGAGCCTCGCGATCTTCTCCGGGGCGACGTCCAGCCCCAGCACCTCGAACCCCAGCTCGGCCATGGCCGCGGCGTGCGTCGCGCCGAGATAGCCGGTGCCGATCACGGTGATCTTGAGGCTCATGGGTGCTCCAGAACGGGTAGGGCGGTGAACCGGTGCCCGAGCATAGCCGGGCCCTTCGCGGGGCAATTTCCCCGCTGTCGCCAAGCTCACGTACCCGTCCCGTGGGCGGCCCCCTAAAATTCCAGTTACTTAACGATTAGCGTCACCGTCACTGCGTCATCTGGAGCGTGAGAGACCTTGGCCGGATCGGCTGACTTCGACCTGTACCGCCCGTCCGAGGAGCACGACATGCTCCGTGACGCCATCCGCTCGCTGGCCGAGGCGAAGATCGCGCCGTACGCCGCCGCGGTGGACGAGGAGGCCCGCTTCCCGCAGGAGGCGCTGGAGGCCCTGGTCGCGAACGACCTGCACGCGGTGCACGTACCGGAGGAGTACGGCGGCGCGGGCGCCGACGCGCTCGCCACCGTCATCGTGATCGAGGAGGTGGCCCGCGTCTGCGTGTCGTCCTCCCTCATCCCGGCGGTCAACAAGCTCGGCTCGCTGCCGGTGATCCTCTCCGGTTCCGAGGAGCTGAAGAAGAAGTACCTGGCGCCGCTCGCCAAGGGCGACGCGATGTTCTCGTACTGCCTCTCCGAGCCGGAGGCGGGCTCCGACGCGGCCGGCATGAAGACGCGGGCCGTGCGCGACGGCGACCACTGGGTGCTCAACGGCGTCAAGCGCTGGATCACCAACGCGGGCGTCTCCGAGTACTACACGGTCATGGCGGTGACCGACCCCGAGAAGCGCTCCAAGGGCATATCCGCCTTCGTCGTCGAGAAGTCGGACCCGGGCGTCTCCTTCGGCGCCCCGGAGAAGAAGCTCGGCATCAAGGGCTCGCCCACCCGCGAGGTCTACTTCGACAACGTCCGCATCCCCGCCGACCGCATGATCGGCGAGGAGGGCACCGGCTTCGCCACGGCGATGAAGACCCTCGACCACACCCGCATCACCATCGCCGCCCAGGCCCTCGGTGTCGCGCAGGGCGCGTTCGACTACGCCAAGAACTACGTCAAGGAGCGCAAGCAGTTCGGCAAGCCGATCGCCGACTTCCAGGGCATCCAGTTCATGCTCGCCGACATGGCGATGAAGATCGAGGCCGCCCGCCAGCTCACCTACGCGGCCGCCGCCAAGTCCGAGCGCGGCGACTCCGACCTCACCTTCCAGGGCGCCGCCGCCAAGTGCTTCGCCTCGGACGTCGCCATGGAGGTCACCACGGACGCCGTCCAGCTCCTCGGCGGCTACGGCTACACCCGCGACTACCCGGTCGAGCGCATGATGCGCGATGCGAAGATCACCCAGATTTACGAAGGCACGAATCAGGTCCAGCGGATCGTGATGGCGAGGAACCTTCCCTAGCAGGGCTTGAAAAGAAGCGCTTGACCTGCGGAATCGGCCCCCGGCACCACGCCGGGGGCCGTTCGCGTGGGCCGCCGGGCCACCTCTTTCGAGGAAGCCGCAAGCCGAAGAGCCAGGGAAACGGAACGGAAGGGGAGAGCGTGTCGCAGAACGGTGACATCGAAACCGGCGGAGCGAACAAGGCGTCCGTTCTGTCGGTGGGACAGGTGCTGACGGCGCGGCGCACCATTCTGGCCGAGGACATCGCCGCCTTTGCCGCTCTTGTGGGTGACGAGGGACGGCACCACGTCTCCGCCGACGGGCCGGTCATGGCGCACGGGCTGCTGACAGCCTCGCTGGCGACGCAGGTCGGCGGCCGACTGGACTACATCGCGCGCCGGATGACGTGGGAGTTCGTCAGGCCCGTCTGGGAAGGGGAGACCATCACCGCACGCGTGACGGTGCGGGCACTGGAGCGGAAGCGCTCCGGCATCGGGATCGAGTTCGGCATTGTGATCGTCAACCAGGACGGCGACGAGGTGCTGCGCGGCGAGAGCACGGGCCTGGTGCGCGACTGAACGGGTGCCCGGGGGAGACCGGACGGCGCCGGCGGGGAATGAAGGAGATGCCGGCCAAGCGGGGCGCCGCATCGCATCGACGGCCGCCCCGGGGCGCCGCGCACCGGTCGGCTGAAGGGCGTATCCCATGCCTGAGCTGCCAGACGTCGAGGGATTCAAGAAGGTGTTCGAGTCCTGCGCGCAGGGCAGGGTCATCCGACGCGTCGACGTGCGCGATACGGGCGTCCTGCGCGAGGTGAGCGCGCGGCGGCTGCGCGCCGCGCTGGAGGGCCGGCGGTTCACCGCGCCGCAGCGGCACGGGAAGTGGCTGCTCGCCCGCACCGGCGACGGCCCCACCCTCCTGCTGCACTTCGGCATGACGGGCCGACTGGTCTGCGCTCACCCCGGCGACACGGTCGAGGCCCACGACCGCGTCCTGTTCACCGTGGGCGCCGACCGCCAGCTCCGCTTCCGCGACCAGCGCAAGCTTCAGGGACTCTGGCTCGCCCACGACGACTCCGGCATCACCCGGCTGCTGGGCCGCCAGGGCCCCGACGCCCTGGCGGTGGACCGCAAGGAGTTCGAGGCCGCTCTCGCTTCACGTCGCGGCCGTGTCAAGGCCGTCCTCATGGACCAGTCCGTGCTGGCCGGGCTGGGCAATCTGCTCGCCGACGAGATCCTCTGGCGCGCCGGGCTGTGTCCCGCCCGCCGGGCGAGCGATCTCACCGAGGCCGAGCTGCGACACCTGTACACCCACATGCGTCGCACCCTGCGCTCCGCGGTCACCGCCGGCTGCGTGCCCCCGCGCGACTCCTGGCTCACCGGCCACCGCGACGACCCCGTCCCGGCCTGCCCGCGCTGCGGCAGTGTCCTGCGTCGGCGGCGTATCGCGGGTCGCGGCACGGCGTGGTGCCCGCGGTGCCAGCCGGAGGCCTGCTGACACACCGGTCACGAGGCGCACTTGACCTGGCTGGCCGTCGACTGCGGAACGTGGGCCGGTGCCTTCGCCGGAGCGGTGAGCGGTACGCCCGCACCCTGGTAGTCCTGGCCGAGCTTCAGCACGATCGCGGGCAGTCCCTGCGCGTTGGTCTCGCTCCTGCCCGGCTTCAGCGCGGAGGCGGGGAGCCCCATGACGTCGGCCAGTTCACGGGCCTGGTCGGCCTGGGCCGGGGCGTACTCCAGAGTCGTCTTCGGCTGCGTCGCGCCTGCGTTGCCGAGCTGACTGGCCTTCGGCATGCCCTTCTCCGTCTGCAGCCAGGAGAGGGTCGTGTGAGCGGATCCGCCGGGCGCGCCCGCGTTGTAGATGTCGACCCGGACGTCGGCGGGAGCGGAGCGGGGGCCCTTGAGCGCGGCGGACTCCTGCGTCTTCGCCTGCTCCTTCACCTCGGTGAAGGAGACGTCGTCCTTGAGCATGGCGAAGACCTGCGGAGCGGACGCCTCGTCCGGTATGACCGTCTTGTGGATCCTGCCGTCGGCGGGGTTGTCCCGGACGGGCAGGGTGACGAAGGAGATGTGCTTGGGCGGCACCTTCTTCAGCTCCACGGCGACGTCCTTGAGCGTGCTGATGCTGCCGATCCCCTTGTCGACCGTGAGCGCCTTGGTCGCCGCCTCCGCCAGCTCCAGCAGCTTGCCCGGGCTGGTGAGCGTCGAGTCGGACTTCATCCGGCGGAACAGCGAACCGAGGAACTGCTGCTGGACCTTGATGCGGTCGAGATCGCCGTGGTTGCCCCAGCTGTACCGGGTGCGGACGAAGGCCAGCGCCTGTTCGCCCTGGACGACCGAGGGACCGGCGGGCAGGTCCAGGTGCGACTTCGGGTCCTTGACGGGGCGCTGCAGGCAGACCTGGACGCCGCCCACGGCCGTCGTCAGCGTCTTCACCGCGTTGAAGTCGGCCATCATGAAGTGGTCGACCTTGAGCCCTCCGCCGAGCTGTTCCACCGTCCGGACCGTGCAGCCCGGGTCGCGGCCCAACTGGCCGAGGCTGGTGTTGAAGCGGGTGCCGGCCGTGCCCGGGATGGTCTTCACGGAGCCGTCCGGCTGCTTGGTCGGACAGTCGGGGATGTCGGTGACGAGGTCCCGGGGGATGCTCAGCGCGGTCGCGTTCGTCCGGTCCCGGGAGACGTGCAGCAGGATGTTGGTGTCCGCGTGGCCGACGCTTTCGGCGTCTCCGTAACCGGAATCGCCCTTCCCCTGACGCTTGTCGGTGCCGATCACCAGGATGTTGAAGGCCTTGTCCTTGCTGAAGCTGTCGCTGGTCGCACCCGCGGTGTCGGTCGTGGTGATGTTGCCGTCGAGGTGCTTGAGGTAGAGGTAGGCGCCGGCCGTACCGGCGACCAGGACGAACGCCAGGGTGCCGCTGGTCCACAGCAGAACCCTTTTGCCCGTCGACTTCCTCTGCGTCGGGCCCTTGCCGCGGCGGCGGCCCGGCGGCGCGGGTTCCGGTTCCCGGACGCGGCGCCGGCGTGCACCGGGTAGGTCCCCGTCGGGCGCGCGGGTGCCGCCGCGCGGTGCGGACGGAGGAGCGGGTCTACGGGGTCCCGGTACGTTCGACTGCCCGGCGGAAGGGCTCGGTCGCAGTTCGTACTCACCGGTCTGCGGGTTCAGCACCCACTGGTCCGACGGGTCGATGTCGTCCCCCCACCCACGGCCTTGCGTGTCCACCGTCTTTTTCGCCCTCCGTAGGGGCCACGCGAGGTTCAGCCCCCCAAACCTCTGTCAGTCGCTCGAGTGGTGCGCGCGATTCGTGGCCGCTTGCAACTGGACCGCTCACAATATCGGCACAGTTGAGCGTTCAGCGACAGCAACGAAACATTCCGTTCCCTCATGCCGCCGGTCAAGTGGTCCGCTTTTTCAGGGGTGTTGACGTTCCGCTGTCTTTCGGTGACTGTTCGGCATGGACCGGTGGCCGCATTCGGCGCGATTTCCCTTGAATGCGGGGGATTTCCCGGCGCCGTTTCGCCCGGCGGATCGGTGTCCGGGTGCGAAGGGCCGAACGGGACGAAAAGGCGACGGGTGAGCGGGCCCTTTCAAGCCGATGGGGAAGGGCGCCCGATCCGGCCCTTCCCCTCCGCTGCCGCCCGCCGCCGCGACGGGGCGGCCGACGTTGGCTGCCGCGGCACTAGTTGCCGGAGACCGTCACCGGCTGGTCGTTCTTCAGCTCGTCGACCAGGGTCTTGACCTTGGCCTTGTCCCACAGCAGGTTGCCGCCGGACTGGCCCGAGATCGGCATGTTCATGGACTTGCCGTCGCCGCCGTTGACGCCCTTCATCGCCCAGAACATGGAGCCCAGGTCCCACAGGGACATGTCCTTGTCCACGGTCAGCGCGTCCAGGCCGGCGCCCATCGTCGGGTAGAGCTTGAACGGGTTGAGGACCGTCGACGGGGTCGCGACCTGGTGGGCGAGCGCCGCCAGGAACTTCTGCTGGTTCTTGGTGCGCTGCAGGTCGCTCTGCGCGAAGGCGTGCCGGGTGCGGACGAAGGCGAGGGCCTGCTCGCCGTTCAGCTTCTGCGTGCCCGCCTTGAAGTCGGCGCCCGAGTACTTGTCCTTGAAGCCCTTGTCGATCGTGAGCGTGACACCGCCGACCGCGTCCACGATGTTCGCGAAGCCGTCGAAGCCGATCTCCGCGTAGTGGTCGATGCGCAGCCCGGTGTTGTACTCGATCGTGCGGACCAGCAGCTCCGGGCCGTCCTCCGCGTAGGCCGCGTTCAGCTTCACATGACGGCCGGTGCCCTGGTAGACCTTGCCGGACGTGGAGCCCTTGTACGTCGGTATCTCCACGTCCGAGTCACGGGGCAGCGAGATCAGCGTGTCGCCGTTGTCGCCGACGTGCAGGATCATCATCGTGTCCGTGCGCTTGCCCTCGGCGGACCCGGTGTGCAGCTTCTGCTTCTCGGCGTCGGACATGCCGGCCCGGCTGTCGGAGCCGACGATCAGGTAGTTGGTGCCCTGGCCCGCCGCGGGCCGGTCGATGACCTTGGACAGGTCGACGTCGCGGTGGAGCTTGGAGTCGGCCCAGAAGTAGGTGGCGACCGAGGTCACCGCCAGCACGGTGACCACCGTGATCGCGGTCCACTTGATCCGGCGGCCCCAGTTGGGCGCGGGGCGCGTACCGCCGGGGCCGCCGCCGTCCGGCCCGTGGGGTCTGCCGGCCGGGCTGCCGTAGACCTGGCCGGTGTTGTAGCCGCTGTCGTAGCCGCCGTACCCCTGGTCGTCGTACGTCGGCTGCTGCGGCACCCCGCCGTACGGCGGCGCGGCCTGGGGGCCGCCCGGTGCGCCCGGCGTACGCCGGACCTGCCGCATCACGCGCGCGCCCTCGGGCTGAGCGCTGGCGCTGCCGCGTCCGTAGCGGTTGCCGCGGCTGTCATCGGACCATCCCTCGGGCCAATCGTTCATGCGCCCCAGTGTGCAGGGTCGGGCCGTGGGCGGTACAAGAGCCGAGGAAAAACAGGGTCAGGGCTGTTGCGAAGCCGACACAAAGTCTCCGGATCGTCGCGCGGCATAAGGTGGAGGCCATGACAGACCAGGCCCCCGCCACGGAATCAGAAATTCCGGGCGAAACAGAGGCTGCACTCCCCGGGAAGCCCACCTCCGCGTCCCGGACCACGCTCAGCCACATCATGACCCACAACGACACCAACCTGCTGGGCACGGTGCACGGCGGCGTGATCATGAAACTCGTCGACGACGCGGCGGGCGCGGTGGCCGGCCGGCACAGCGGCGGACCCGCCGTGACGGCGTCGATGGACGAGATGGCCTTCCTCGAGCCGGTCCGGGTCGGGGACCTGGTCCATGTGAAGGCGCAGGTCAACTGGACGGGCCGGACCTCGATGGAGGTCGGCGTACGGGTCCTGGCCGAACGCTGGAACGAGTCCGCCCCGCCCACCCAGGTCGGCTCGGCCTACCTGGTCTTCGCCGCCGTCGACGCGGACGGAAAGCCCCGCCCGGTTCCGCCGGTGATCCCGGAGACGGACCGGGACAGGCGCCGCTACCAGGAGGCCCAGATCCGCCGCACCCACCGCCTGGCCCGCCGCCGGGCCATCAAGGAACTGCGGGAGAAGAGGGCGGCGGAGGGTTACGAGGACTGACGCCCGGTAGTTACGGGCGGTCGCAGGCGCCGGGCAGTGCGCTCCCGGGCGACCAGGACCCGAGCCACCAGGATCCGGACTCCCAGGACCCGGGCCCCCAGGACCCGGCCCCAGGATCCGGGCGACCACGATCCGGGCCTCCAGGACCCGGGCGTCCAGGACCCGGGCCCCCAGGACCCGGGCGGCCAGGACCCGGGCGTCCAGGACCCGGGCCCCCAGGACCCGGGCGGCCAGGACCCGGCTCCAAGACCCGGCTCCAGGACCCGGGCCTCCAGGACCCGGGCGGCCAGGACCCAGGCCCCCACGACCCCAGCGACCGGCACCCCGGGCCCGCTCCCTACGCCGGGCACACCACCTGATCCCCGGTGACCACCGTCTGCGGCGCCGTCGGTGAGGGCTTCGGTTCCGGCACCCGCACCCTCACCGGCCGCACTTCCTTGAAGTCCGAGCCCACGATCACCCGCAGCGTCGGCCCCTGCCCGGGAACCGCCCGCAGCTCGCTCCCCGGCAGCGCCGCCTCCACGGCCTTGGCCGAGCGGTCCCAGCGCGGGTCGTACATCACGACCGTTCGCCGCACCCCCCGGTCCGCCGCGTTGACCGGCAGCCGCGTCGTCCGGAACCCGGTGGCCGCCAGCCCGTCGTCCACCCGCCTGCCCAGCCCCTCCGTCAGCGTCCCGTTCTCCACCCGGACCCGGACCTGCTGCGGAGCCACCTCCACCTCCGCCGCCGCGGGCCCCTGCGCAGGAGCCTGCGGCTTCGCCGGGCCCTTCGGGCGCGCCGGGGCGGGAGCGAGCGGCCGGTCGTCCCGCAGCGAGTCGAACAGCGCCTTCGCCTTGGCGTCGTCCCACTTCACCGTCGACCCCAGCCCCTTGACCTGGTACTCCATCCGCCCGATCGGCACGGTCGTGAACTCCGACGACCGCGGCGAGAAGTTCCGCATCGCCCGCCCCAGGTCCAGCAACTGGTCCGGCCCGAACCCCTCGTCCGCCCGCACCGACCCGAGCACCGCCTGCGCCACGTCCCGCAGCCTCACCGGGTTGAGCAGCACACCCGACGACGTCGCCCGGTCGATCAGCGCGGCCAGGAACTTCTGCTGCCGCTGCATCCGCCCGAGGTCGGACGCCGCGTCCACATGCCGGGACCGCACGTACTGCAACGCCTGCCCGCCGCCCAGCACCCGCGTGCCCGCGGCGAGGTCGAGCCCCGTGTACGGGTCCTTCAGCGGCTGCGTGCTGCACACCCGCACTCCGCCGAGCACGTCCACCGTCTTCATGAAGCTGATGAAGTCGACCTCCAGGTAGTGGTCGATCTTCAGATGGGTCATGTCCTCGACCGTCCGCACGGTCAGGTTCGGCCCGCCCTCCGCGTACGCCGCGTTCAGCCGGATCGGACGGGTACCGTGCCGCTGCCCGGTCGTCTCGTCGGTGTGCTCCGGCACCTCCGCGTAGGAGTCGCGGGGCAGGCTGACCACGGTCGCCCGCTCCCGGTCCGCCGAGATGTGCACGATCATGATCGTGTCGGTGCAGTGGCAGGGCTCGCCGCCCAGGTGGTACGCCCGCCGCTCCCTCTCCGTGATCTTGTCGCGCCCGTCGGTGCCGACCAGCAGGACGTTCATGCCGTGCCCCGCCGCGGGACGGTTCTTCATGTCCCGGAAGGGGTCGACGCGGGAGATTCCGTCGTCGACGCTCGTGATCACCCCGTGTCCGATGCCCGCCGAGGCCAGGACCACCATGGACAGGATGGTGAACATCCGCACGGGCCAGCCGCACTTCCGCGGCCGGACGGGCGGCCGCCGGGCGGGGGAGCGGCGGACCGGCTCGCGACGCGCGGGCGAGCGGGTGGGCGTGGGCACGGGGGAGACCTCCGCGGGGCTGGGCGTGGATCCGCGAGCACCGTAGGCCCATACGATCTGCGGCCCTCGGCGGCGCCCGGGCGGCGCGCACCGGTGTCCCCCGTTCGCGGTAACGTGAGGCTCCTATGAACGCCAAGCCCGACGTGCAGCTCCCCGCCGTGTCCGTGATCATGCCCGTGCTCAACGAGGAGCGGCACCTGCGCGGAGCCGTCCAAGCGATCCTCGCCCAGGAGTACGGCGGCGACATGGAGGTCGTGATCGCGCTCGGCCCGTCCACGGACCGCACGGACGAGATCGCGGCCGAGCTGGTCCGCGAGGACCCGCGCGTGCACACGGTCCCGAACCCGACCGGCCGCACGCCCGCCGCGCTCAACGCCGCCATCAAGGCCTCCCGGCACCCGGTCGTGGTCCGCGTCGACGGCCACGGCATGCTCTCGCCGAACTACATCGCGACCGCCGTACGCCTCCTTGAGGAGACCGGCGCGCAGAACGTCGGCGGCATCATGCACGCCGAGGGCGAGAACGACTGGGAGGACGCGGTCGCCGCCGCCATGACCTCGAAGATCGGGGTCGGGAACGCCGCCTTCCACACCGGCGGCGAAGCCGGCCCCGCGGAGACGGTCTACCTCGGCGTCTTCCGCCGGGAGGCCCTCGAGCAGCAGGGCGGCTACAACGAGGAGTTCATCCGTGCCCAGGACTGGGAGCTGAACTTTCGTATCCGCGAGGCGGGCGGCCTGATCTGGTTCTCACCGGAGCTGAAGGTGTCCTACCGGCCGCGGCCGTCGGTGCGCGCGCTCGCCAAGCAGTACAAGGACTACGGCCGCTGGCGCCACGTCGTCGCCCGCTACCACGAGGGCTCCATCAACCTGCGCTACCTCGCCCCGCCGGCCGCCGTGTGCGCGATCGCGGCGGGCGTCGTGGTGGGCGCCGCGATCACCCCGTGGGGCTTCGTGATCCCCGGCGGCTATCTCGCCGCGATCGTCCTGGGCTCCGTGCCGGCGGGCCGGGGCCTGCCGCTGAAGGCCCGACTGCAGATCCCCGTGGCCCTCGCCACGATGCACATGTCCTGGGGCTGGGGTTTCCTGACCAGCCCCAAGTCCCTGGCCAGGAAGGTCATCGCGTCCCGGCGCCCGGCGGTCGTCGCCTCCCGCTGACCGCACCTCGCCACCCGCGCTCGTCGCCTCCCGCTGACCGCACCCGGCTCCCCGCGCTCGTCGCGTCGAGCCGACCCCACCGATCGTGCGACCGGGGCCCTTTCCACTTCCGGAGGGGCCCCGACCCATGGAGGTCGTCACCAGGTGTAGCTCGGATCCACCGTCATGCACTGCTTCGTCGCGCCGTTGAGCGCGTTCGCGGACGTCGGCGTCGTGTTGCTCTGCTTCGGCGCCTGGTACGTGGTTCCGGACCGCCAGTCGGCGCCCACGACGAGGGTCACCCCGGAGACGTCCGTCGACTTCTGCACCGCACTCGCCGGGAGGCCGAGCGCCTTGGCGACCTGCTGGGCGTCGCCCTTGAGGTCCGCGCTCGGGTAGCGGATCACGGTCCTGTCCTCGGACAGCACCGTCGAGGAGTCGGCCCTGGCCGCGGTGAACCCCTTGTCGGCCAGGAGCTGCGTCACCGCGCCCGCCCGGCCCCTGACCGGCGCCAGCGTGTCCGTCCGGGTGCCGTTCTGCACCTGCACCGCGATCTTGTCGTCGCTGTCGGTGGGGGCGGCCGTCGCCGGCTGGGCCGCGGGCTTCTTCGCGGCGTCCTTGCCGTCCAGCGCGATGTCCTCGCGCACCAGGCGGAAGAGCTGCTCCGCGTCACCCGGCTTGGGCAGCACCCGCTCGCCCGAGTACACGTACGGCATCGTCGTCATCGTGATGCGGTCGGTGGGCACCTTCTTCAGCTCGGTGCTCAGGTCGTACAGCTTCGCGACCGTGCCGAGGCCCCTGTCGACGGTGAGCGCCCTGGTGGCCGTCTCGGCGAGCCGGCGCAGCTCGCTGGGGTTGCTGAGGGTGGCGTTGGAGCGCAGCTCGCGGACCATCGCGCTCATGTACTGGTGCTGCGCCTTGGTGCGGGCGATGTCGCTGCCGTCCTCGAACCCGTACCGCGTGCGCAGCCACTGCAGGGCCTGCTCGCCCTTGACGTAGGTGGTGCCCGCCTTCAGCTTCAGGCCCGAGCCGTGCCCGGAGGAGGTGTGCGAGTAGATGTTCTTGTCCACGCACACCGGTACGCCGCCGATCGCGTCGGCCATCGACACCACGCCGGAGAAGTCGACCATGAGGAAGTGGTCGATGTGGATGCCGGTCAGCTTCTCCCAGGTCGCGACCGTGCAGCCGGGGCCGCCGCGGCCCAGTGACGAGTTCACCATCGCGCTCTCGGACTCCGCGTACACGTGGCCGGTGTCCGGGTCGGTGCACTGCGGGATGGTCACCAGGGTGTCGCGCGGCACGCTGATCACCGACATGTTGGTGCGGTCCGCCGACAGGTGCACGAGCATCTCGACGTCCGCGTTGCCGGGGCTGCCGAACGTGTCCCTGGCGCCGCCGAGCCTCTGGTCCTCCGCGGTGTCCCGCGCGTCCGAGCCGAGCAGGAGGATGTTCAGCGGGGTCTGGCCCGCCGCGTTGGGTGTCGCCTGCGCCGCCCGGTCCTTGGCGTCGCCGATGTTGAGGTCGTCCTTCTTGAGGTTGCCGTTGAGGTGCTCGTAGTAGAGGTAACCGGCCCCGGCGGTGCCGAGTATGACCACCGAGAGCACGGTCGCCGACCAGCGCAGGACGCGACGTCTGCGGCGCGGCCGCCCATCACCCCCCTTGAGGCCCTGGCCGCGCGGTTCGGCTGGTGGACCGTCGTCGCCGCCCTCGTACAGGCTGTCGTTCCGACCCGGCGCCCCGGCCTGCCCGCTCTCCGGCTGCGCCGCCCGACCGCGCACACTGCTCTGCACCAACTCCCTGCCCTCCCCACCCTGCGCCCGACACGCGGGTCCGTCCCGCGGTTTCGGGGCGCCCCATCGCGCCACCGAAACCTTCGCCGTGGTTTCACGTCCGGTACTTGGACGCTCGAGACGCCCCGCAGGATGCACAGCCGCGGCGCGTCGGCGTCCTGTTAGATGCAGGACAGGGCCGTCAGGTCACTTGGCGCACTGAACCTTGTCCGCCGTGGACTTGTCGACGTCCGGCGCCTTCGTCGGAGCGGTGAGCGGCTGACCGGCGCCCTGGAAGTCCTGGCCGAGGGTCAGCACGATCGCGGGCAGACCCTGGGCGTTCTTCTCGCTCTTGCCCGGCTTCAGCGCCGACGCGGGCAACCCCATGATGTCCGCCAGCTTGCGCGCCTGGTCGGCCTGGTCGGGTGCGTACTCGAGAGTCGTCTTGCTGAGCGTCTTGCCCGCATTGCCGAGCTGGCTGGACTTGGTCACGCCCTCGGTGTTCTGCAGCCAGCTCAGAGTCTCCTGTGCGCTGCCGGACGGGGCGCCGCCGTTGTAGATGTCGACGCGGATGTCGGAGGCGGCGGAGCGGGAGCCCTTGAGCGGGTCGTTCGCGGCGGGCGTCGCCGCCTTCTGCTGCTTCTTGACCTCGGTGAAGGAGACGTCGTTCTTGATCGCCTGGAAGACCTGGGGTGCCGTCGCCGGGTTGAGGATGACCGTCTTCTTGACCGCGCCGTCCGCGGGGTTGTCGAGCACCGGCACCGTCGTGAACGTCACGTTCTTGGGATTGAGCTTGCCCAGCTCCAGGCCGAGGTCCTTCAGCTTGCCGATGCTGTCGAGTTTGGAGTCCACGGTCAGCGCCTTGGTGGCCGCCTCCGCCACGTCCAGCATCTTGCTCGGATCGGTGAGCGTGGAGTTCGACTTCAGCTTGCGCATCAGTGCGCTGAGGAACTGCTGCTGGAGCCCGATTCGGCTCAGGTCGCCGCCGAAGCCGACGGAGTGCCGGGTGCGCACGAACGCCAGCGCCTGCTCACCCTCGATGTTGTGCGTGCCCTTCGACAGCTTGAGGTGCGAGTCCGGGTCGTTGATGTCCTTGCCCAGACAGACCTCGACGCCGCCGACCGCCGTCGTCAGCGTCTTGACCGCGTTGAAGTCGGCCACCATGAAGTCGTCCGGCGTGATGCCCGTCAGCTCGGTGACCGTGCGCATGGTGCAGCTCGGCGTGCGGTCGTCCTGGCCGAGGCTGGTGTTGAAGCGGGCGTTCCGCGAGCCGGGGATGATCTTGATGGTGCCGTCCGGCTGCTTCGTCGGGCAGTCCGGCACGTTGACGATCAGGTCGCGCGGAATGCTGAGCGCGGTCGCGTTGGAGCGGTCCTTGGAGACGTGCAGCAGGATGTTGGTGTCGGCGTGGCCGACGCTGCCGGCGTCGCCGTATCCCGTGTTGCCCTTGCCGGTGCGCTTGTCGGTGCCGATCAACAGGATGTTGATCGCCTTGTCCTTCTGGAAGCCACCGGTGCTCGCGCCGTCGTCGGAGACGGACGTGATGTTGTTGTTGAGGTGCTGGATGTAGAGGTACGCCGCCCCCGCCGTCGCGACGAGCACGAACGCCATGCCGCCGCCGGTCCACAGCAGTATCTTCTTCGCCTTGCCCTTCTTGGGCTTCGTACGGCCCCGGCGGCGCCCCGGCACCGGCTCGGGGGGTGCCCCTCGGCGACGGCGCTGGCCGGGGAGCGCGTCCGGGGCGGGGCGAGGCCCGGGTGCGGTGCGTGAGCCCTGCTGCGCGGTGCGGCCCGGGGCGGCGGCCCCGGTCCCCCGGCGTGGTCTCGGCACGGACGACTGCGGTGCGGAAGGGGCCAGTCGCAGTTCGTATTCGCCGGTGTTCGGGTTGAGTACCCACTGGTCTGCGGGGTCGATGTTGTCCGCCCGCCCACGGCCTTGCGCGTCCACGGTTGTCCGAATCCTCCGTCGGGGCCACGCGGCGCCTTCCCCCTCAAGGCGCTCGGGTCTGTGCAACCAGTGCGTGTGCCCAGGACGGACCTCAGGGCGTGGCACCGGATCGCTCACACTATCCGCCCAGTTCAGCGTCGAGCGACGGCGGTGACAAATTCCACTTCCCTACAACCGGGCAATCCGCCCCATTTCTCGGACACTTCTTAGCTCACCTGTTCCCCGCCATGGGGTGCGCTTTACCCGCAGGCGTCCTGGGCGGCCGTGTTGCCGGTGAAAGTGGGTGTGGGGCCGGGGGGCGCCTTCTCCGGCGACCGGGATCCGGAACCGGGCGCCGTATTGCTCGTTTTTGCGGCTGAATTACCCGGAACTTCCTTGGTGACCTCGACCGGCTGGTCGGCGCGCAGGCGCCCGAAGAGTTCGTCCGCGGCCGGCTGCACCAGTTGGTCACGATTGGTGTCCCCCGGGTACGGGGTGCGCGGGGCGGTCAGGAACCGCACATGTTCCGCGGAGAGATTCCCCAGCCCGTGCACGAGTGCGTAGAGTCCGCGCAGACTCGCCAGACCCGGGTCCGTGGTCAGGGCCGAGGTGGCCGCGTCCAGCACGGGGTACAGCTTCACCGGGTTGAGCAGGACGCGGTTGCTGCGCACCTTGGTCACCAGTGCGCCGAGGAAACGCTGCTGGCGCTCCATCCGCTCGGTGTCGCTGCCGTCGCCGAGGCTCTTGCGGGCCCGTACGTAGCCCAGGGCCTGCTCGCCGTCCAGCGTCACCCTGCCCGCGGGCAGCCTGAGCCTGGCGGCCGTGTCGTCGATCGGCTGACTCAGGCACACCTGGACGCCGTCGAGCGCGTCGATCATCTTCTTGAAGCCGTTGAAGTCGACGACCATGTGGTGGTCGATCCGGATGTTCGTCAGCTTCTCGACGGTACGGATCGTGCAGGCCGAACCTCCGGTCGCGAAGGCGTGGTTGAGCATGGTGAACTGCGCCGAGCTGCGGCCGCCGTCCGGCAGCCCGCAGCTCGGCACGTTCACCATGAGGTCGCGGGGCAGGGAGACGGCGGTGGCGCTGCGCCGGTCGGCCGCAAGGTGCAGCAGGATGGTGGTGTCGGACCGCTGCGTCCCGGAGTCCCGCCCGTACCGGCCGTTGCCGGCGCCGGCGCGCGAGTCGGACCCGATGAGCAGGATGTTCTGCGCGCCGCGCACGAGCGCCGTGGGCCGCTCCTTCTCGTACCGGGCGAGCTCGGCGGCGGCGGCCTCGTCCGCGGTGATGTTCGAGTTCAGCTTCTGGTACGCGACCCACCCGGCCCCGGCGGCACCCAGCAGGAGCACGGCCAGCCCCGCCGCACACCAGCGCACCCAGCGCCACCGCCGATGACGTGCTCTCACTGCCGGGTCCACCGCCTTGGGTCGTATGAGCGGAGCTGCTCCTACGACCATGGCCCGGGGCGGCGTTGCGGGGCGGCCGGTACTGGTCCGGATGGCGGCGGACCGCGCCCCTATGGGGGGTGCGGGGTGCGGCGTGGTGCGTTGGGGGCCGCGGTGCGGCCGGGGGCGTTGCCGCGGTCGCCGCGTGGGCGTGCCAGCGGCGATCAGCCACGGCCGGCCCGCGGCCGGCCCACGACCGGCCCGCGGCCGGCCCACGACCGGCCCGCGGCCGGACGGCGGGCGGCACCGCACCCCGCCGCTCAGCTCACAGCCGTGGCCGTCACCTTCTCGCTCTCGATCCGCTTGCCGAGCGCGTCCTCCCCGAGCCGTTCCAGATGCGGGCACAACACGACCGAGCCCCCCGCGGCCAAGGGGGCGTACAACCCGGCGCTCAGCCCCGTCCAGGTGTCGTACGGCAGCCCCGACAGCAGCCGCGCCCCGGGCCCCGTCAGCCCGAGCGGCAGCGCGTCCGCATGAGCCCGTTCCACGACCTGCGCCCCCGTGTACTCGGCACCGGCGACGATCAGCGCCGGCTCGTCCGGGTCGACGGGGGAGTACGGCTGGAAGCGGTCGCCCTGGCTCGGCACCTCGACCGCGTAGTCGGCGAAGCCGTCCGGGGTCTGCGGGAAACGGCCGCCGAGAGGGCGCAGGGCGAGGGCCACGCGCTCCCCGGAACAGGCGCGTGCCGCATCCAGCGTGTCGGGACCGCTGACCACGAGGTCGGCGGCGCCCGGATCACCGCCGACGTCCGCGACGACGCCCACGGACGAGCAGGCGAGCAGCCACACCGCCGTCTGCCAGTGCGCGGGCAGCAGCAGCGCGACCCGGTCGCCGGGCTCTGCGGCGAGGTCGCCCTGAAGGAGGTTGGCGGTCTTGGCCACCCAATTGGCGAAGGTGGCCACGGAGAGTTCGACGCGTTCGCCCGTGGCGTCGTCGTAGAAGGTCACGAGGGGGCGCGCGGGGTCCGCGGCGAGCGCGGATCGCAGCAGGTCGGCAGGGGTGCGATCGGTGGCGTTCACGTCGGCAAGCGTACGCGGGGGCGGATGTGCGGGCGTCGGTGGCGGGGTCTCGGGTGCCACCGGTTCGGCCGAGCGCGGTCGACGGGGCGTCAGTTTCCAGATGGACATATATGTCTGACTATGTCCAAGATCGTGTGCATGCGTGGATATCTTGCTTCCTCGATCGGTGTCACCTGTGCGGTGGTATTGGCCCTTCCGTTCGCGATGCCGGCCGCGTCGGCCGACACGGGTGTGCGGGGTCCGTCGGCTTCCGCGGCCGTCCCCGGCAGTACCCAGTCCCTCCCCCTCATGCCCTTCACCCGTGCCGCCGGGGCGGTGGTCGAAGCGGGCCTGACCCCGCAAGGCGTGCGCTCCTTCTCGCTGGTCGGCGTCGTCTGGGACGACCCCGCCACCGAACTCCACGGCAGTGTCGAGGTCCGGACCCGCGCGAGCGGGACACACCAGTGGTCCGAGTGGCAGGCACTCGAGACGGACCACCGCGGCCACGGTCCCGACCCCGGCACCGCGGAGGGCCGGTCCAGCAGGGTGCGCGGGGCGACGGCGCCGCTGTGGGTCGGCGACTCGGACGGGGTGGAGGTACGGGTGAGCGCCGAGAGGGACGACACCGGTACGACGCGCTCGCCCGCGCTGCCCGACGGCCTTCGCGTCGAACTCGTCGACCCCGGCCCGCAGTCGCAGGCGGGTGCGCCCGGCCCCACCGTGCACGCCGCCGCGCCGGAACCGCCCGACGGGGGTGCTCCCCCGGACGACACCGCGGCCCTGCCACCCTCTCAGGAGGCAGACGACGCGGAGGAGACACCGGCAACGACGAAGGAGCCTTCGCTCCCGGCGACGCAGACGGTGGGCCCGGCGAGTGACACCGCGGTCCCGGCCACGGTGACGGTGAGCCCGGCGAACGAGCCCGCGCTCCCGGCGACGGTGACCGTGAGCCCGGCGAACGAGCCCGCGCTCCCGGCCGCGGACACCGCCGGCCCGGCAACGGAGTCGGGGAAACCCGTGAAGGAGACCGCGAACCCGGCCCAGGAAGCCCCGGAGGCCCCGGGCAAGGAGCCGGAAGCAGTTCCCCAGCAGCTTCCGCAGCACGCGGAGACCCACACCGCCCCGCGCCCGAAAATCGTCACCCGCAGCGGCTGGGGCGCCGACGAAAGCCTGCGCGAGGCGGGCTTCGTCTACACCGACAACGTGAAGGTGGCGTTCGTCCACCACACGGCGTCGGGCAACAACTACACCTGCGCCGAGGCGCCTTCGGTCATCCGCAGTATCTACCGCTACCACGTGGTGAGTAACGGCTGGCGGGACATCGGCTACAACTTCCTCGTCGACAAGTGCGGAACCATCTACGAGGGCCGCGCCGGAGGTGTCGACAAGCCCGTGCTGGGCGCCCACACCCTCGGGTTCAACAGCGACAGCATGGGCGTCGCCGTCATCGGCACCTACTCCGGCAGCACCAAGCCGTCGGCCGGCACGTTGGACGCCGTGGGCGCACTGGCCGCGTGGAAACTCGGGCTGTACGGCATGGATCCGCGCGGCACGACCTACCTGGAGTCCGGGGGCGGCAATCTGTACCCGAAGGGTGAGAAAGCACGACTGAATGTGATCTCTGGTCATCGCGACGGGTACGCCACGGACTGTCCCGGAGCGGAGTTGTACGGCAAACTCGGCACGGTCCGCTCCACCGCGGGCCGCCTGCAGGGCCGCTGAGGACGAAGGGCCGCCGGACGACGTCGTACGGACCACCCGTACGACGTCACACGGTGACACGCGGCACACCGGACGACGGCCCGCACCAACCGCACGAGTTCTTCCGCACGAAGGTGTGAGGGGGCACCCGCCGCACAGCACCGCTGCCGAAGGCCATCACAATGTCATCGAAGGTGCCCGAGAGGGATCTCTCTCACGGTCCTCATAACGCCTCTTGCGGTCCTCATGACACGGTCCGCATACACTGGTCGGCCGATTCACAGATTGGCCGGTCCCGGCAGGAAGCAGAGACGACAGGTGACAGAAGCGATCCTCCTGGTCGGCGGCAGAGGCACCCGGCTGCGCCCGCTCACGGTGCACACCCCCAAGCCGATGGTTCCGGCGGCCGGGGTCCCGTTCCTCACGCACCAGCTCGCGCGGGCGAAGGCGGCGGGCGTGGAGCACATCGTGCTCGCCACGTCCTACCTGGCCGAGGTCTTCGAGCCCTACTTCGGCGACGGCTCGTCCCTCGGCCTCCGCCTCGAATACGTCACGGAGGAGGAGCCCCTCGGCACGGGCGGCGCCATCCGCAATGTGGCGAGCCGCCTCCACTCAGGTCCCGAGGACCCGGTGCTGATCTTCAACGGGGACATCCTCACGGGCCTCGACATCCGCGCCCTGGTCGACACCCACCAGGCGACGGGCGCGGATGTGTCGCTGCACCTGACGAAGGTGACGGACCCGAGGGCGTACGGCCTGGTCCCGACGGACGAGACGGGCCGGGTGACGGCGTTCCTGGAGAAGCCGCAGACCCCCGAGGAGATCGTCACCGACCAGATCAACGCCGGTGCGTACGTGTTCCGCCGCTCGGTGATCGACACGATCCCCGCCGGACGCCCGGTGTCGGTCGAACGCGAGACGTTCCCGGACCTGCTGGCGGCCGGAGCCCATCTGCAGGGCATGGTCGACTCCACGTACTGGCTGGACCTGGGCACCCCGGCGGCCTTCGTGCGCGGCTCCGCGGACCTCGTCCTCGGGCGCGCCCCGTCCCCGGCGGTGCCCGGCCGCTGCGGCGACCGCCTGATCCTTCCCACGGCCTCGGTCGCCTCGGACGCGAAGCTGACGGGCGGCACGGTGGTGGGCGAGGGCGCGTTCGTCGGCGAGGGCGCCCGGATCTCGGGCAGCACGGTGCTCCCCGGCGCCGTCGTGGAGCCCGGGGCGGTCATCACGGACTCCCTGATCGGCGCCCGCTCCCGCATCGGCGAGCGCTCGATCCTCACGGGCGCGGTCATCGGCGACGGCGCGGTGGTCGGCGCGGACAACGAACTCCGTGAGGGAGTACGGGTCTGGTGCGACGCACGGATCCCGGCGGGGGCGGTGCGCTTCTCGTCGGACCAGCAGTAGCGCTCTCCGTGCGACGCCGGGTGCCCTGTGCCGGGCACCCGGCGTCGCGCTACAACCGCCCGATGTCGCCCCGCCGCATCCGCGGGGCGCGCCGCGGCGGCGCACACCCGCTCAGCAGGATCAGCCGCGCCGCCCGGTGCCGCTGGCCCGCGTACGGCTGAAGCAGCGACAGCATCGCGGCGTCGTCCGCGTCCCGGTCCCCGGCCAGCGCGTACCCCACGATCCCGGGCAGATGCAGGTCCCCCACGGTCACCGAGTCCGCCGCGCCGTGACTGCGCTGCACGGTCTCCGCCGAGGTCCACGGCCCGATCCCGGGCACCACCTCCAGCCGCGCCTGCGCCTGCGCCGGCTCCATCCCCACCGATTCCTCCAGCCGTGCGGCGACCCGCACGGCCCGCAGGATCGTCGACGCCCGCTTGTTGTCGACCCCGGCCCGGTGCCACTCCCAGGACGGAATGAGCGCCCAGGTCCGCGGCGCCGGCATCACGTGCATGCGTCCCGGCGCGGGACCCGGCGCCGGCTCCCCGAACTTCCGTACGAGCAGCCGCCAGGCCCGGTAGGCCTCGTCCGTCGTGACCTTCTGCTCCAGGATCGACGGAATCAGCGACTCCAGTACCAGGCCGGTCCGGGTGAGCCGCAGCCCCGGCCGCCGGTGCCGCGCCAGCGCGACCAGTCGGTGCCGTGGCTCGAAGGCGTCGGGATCGTCCAACGCGCCGAGCATCTGAGGCAGTTGGTCCAGCAGCCACTCCGCCCCGGGCCCCCAGGCCTCCGCCTCGGCGATCCCGCCCCGGAGCGCGACCCGCAGTGTGCCCGGACCGAGCGGCGTACGGCTGGCCCGCCACACCGAGCCGTCGGGGGTCGCCCGGAAGGTGGGATCGGCGGGCCCGCGGCGCAGCGGCCCGAGCACCAGGCCCAGGTCCAGTGGTCCGGGCGGGGTCCAGGTCCGCCGCCGTCCGGGCGCCGTGGCCGGCCGGGGGATGCCCGCGGGCACGACGACATGCCCACCGCGCGCGGTCGTGGGGGTGGGGCGGGGAGCGAATCGTCCGGCCACGGATGAGGTCCTGGTGGTAGGTGTGTCGCGGTGTCCTGATGTCCTGGGTGTCCCGGTGTCCGGGATGTCGCGGTGTCCGGGGGCGTGGTGTCCGGGGGCGTGGCGTCCGGGGTGTCGTCCTACGAGAGTAGGGGGCGCGCGCCCGGCCCTGGGCGCCCTGCGGCTGCGCCGCCCGCTCACCGCACCTCGATGAACGCCCCCGCATCCCGCTCCGGCCGCGGCTTCGGTTCCTCGGCCGGATGCCCCACCGCCACGGCGCCCATCGGCTCCCAGGTCTCCGGCAGTTCCAGCACCCCCCGGACGACGTCCCGGCAGAACATCGTCGAGGAGACCCAGGCCGAGCCGAGCCGCTCCCCGGCGAGCGCGACGAGGAGGTTCTGCACGCCCGCGCCCGTCGCGACCACGAACATCTCCCGCTCGGCCGCGTCCCGCCGTGCGTCGCCGTAGAAGTGGGAGCCGTCCATGACCATGCACGGCACGACGAGGTACGGCGCGTTGCGCAGCACGTCCCCGCGCCGGACGCGCCTGGCGATCGACTCCTCGCTCTTCCCGTCCCGGCGCAGGTCCGCGATCCACGCGTCCCGCATCGCGTCGAGCAGCCGCGTCCTGGACTCCTCGGACTCCAGCAGCACGAACCGCCACGGCGTGGTGTGGTGCGGCGCCGGAGCCGTCACGGCGGCGGCCACCGCTCGCCGTACGGCACCGGGGTCCACCGGCTCGTCGGTGAACGCGCGTACCGTACGCCGCTGGGTCACCGCCTCCCGCACCGCCTCGGACGTGCCCAGCCGGAACATGTCGTCGCGCGCGCCGCGCGCCATGGCACGTGCGCCGTCGCCGTCGTCCCCGGTCACCACGTGCGGCAGCCCGCGGACCACCGCGACGGGCAGTCCGGCGGCCTTGCCCTTGACCAGGTCGCCCGCGGCGGCCAGCTCGTCGGCGGTGGCGACGACGGTCGCGCTCAGCGGGTTGCCGTGCGCGTCCGTGCCGCCGCGCAGATCGTCGAGGACCCGCACGCCGGCCGCCCCGATGGCGACGTCGGTGAGCCCGTTGCGCCACGGCCGCCCGAAGGTGTCCGTGACGATCACGCCGACCTCCACGCCGAGCGTGTCCCGCAGTCCCTTGCGGAGGGCGCGCGCGGACGCGTCGGGGTCCTCGGGCAGCAACAGCACCGTGCCGGCGGGGGTGTTCGAGGCGTCGACTCCGGCGGCGGCCATCACCAGGCCCTGCCGGTTCTCCACGATCCTGAGCGGACCGCGCCGGGCGACGACCCGCACCGTCTCGGCGTCGATGGCGGCCTCCCGGTCGTCCGCCCGGACGACGCGCCCCTCCGCCTTGGAGACGATCTTGGAGGTGACGAGCAGGACGTCCCCGTCGGCGAGCCCGGGCTCGGCCGCGGCGATCACCTTGGCGAGGTCGTCGCCCTGACGGATCTCCGGCAGCCCGGGAGGCGCCCAGATCCGGTAGCCGGGCGCGGCAGCGGGCGTGCCCCCGCCGGCCCCGGCACCCATGGAAAGCCCGCCGCTCAAGCCCCCCGCACCTCCTCCGCCAGCGCGAGGGCCTCGTGGGCCATGCGCGCCGTCGCCTCCAGGTCCGTCATCATCAGCGGCACCGCCCGGCAGCGGATGCCCGCGGCCTCCACACGCTCCACGGCGGCCTCGTCCACCGAGTCGACGAGCCAGCCGTCCAGCAGCCCGGAGCCGTAGTGCTCGGCGACCGCCGCGGCCGTGGACTCCACGCCGACCGCCGCGAGCACCTTGTCGGCCATGCCGCGCACGGGGGCGTCACCGACGATGGGGGACAGGCCCACCACCGGGACCCCGGCGTCCGCAATGGCCTCGCGGATGCCGGGCACCGCGAGGATCGTGCCGATGGAGACGACGGGGTTGGACGGAGGGAAGAGGATCACGTCCGCCGCGGCGATCGCCTCCAGGACACCGGGCGCGGGCTTCGCCTGCTCGGCGCCGACCGGTACGACCGCCTCGGCCGGGACGGAGGCGCGCAGCCGCACCCAGTACTCCTGGAAGTGGATCGCCTTGCGCTCGCCGGACCCCGCGGCGGAGCCGCCGTCGGGCAGGGTGACGGCGACGTGCGTCTCGACGCGGTCGTCCGTCATGGGGATGAGCCGGACCCCCGGCTTCCAGCGGTCGCACAGGGCCTGTGTCACCGCGCTCAGCGGATAGCCCGCGCCCAGCATCTGCGTCCGCACGATGTGCGTGGCGAAGTCGCGGTCGCCGAGCCCGAACCACTCCGGTCCGACGCCGTAGGCCGCGAGTTCCTCCTTGAGGTGGAAGGTCTCGTCGGCCCGGCCCCAGCCCTGTTCCTCGTTGATGCCGCCGCCGAGCGTGTACATCACCGTGTCGAGGTCCGGGCAGACCTTCAGCCCGAAGAGGTGGATGTCGTCGCCGGTGTTGCCGATGACGGTGATCTCGGCGTCGGGCACGGCCCGCTTCAGACCACGCAGAAACCGGGCGCCGCCGATGCCGCCTGCCAGAACCACAATGCGCATGGATGCAGTCTTGCAGGCGCCCAGGACAACGGGTGACCCGACCGTGACACCCGCGCCGCCACCCGGCCCGGAGCCGGTGCGGGCCCGGCCGGCTCCGTGCCGTCCGGGCTCTCAGGCCGTGACCGTGTCCACCGTGCCGCGCTCCGCCGCGCACGCCCTGGTGTGCATCGGCATCTCGGTCAGCCCGGGGAAGTAGACGTGCAGGCTGACCGCCGGCTCCAGCGCGTCGTTCACCACTTCGTGTACGTAGCCCGGTGCGAACACCCGCTGCGCCCCCGCGTGCAACGCGCGTGTGCCGCGCTCCGTGCGCTCCGTGAGTGCGCCGTGCAAGACGGTCAGAACGCCGGACGAGCGCCCGTGGTCGTGCAGCCCGCTGCCCTGGCCGGGCACCCAGGACAGCAGCCACACTTCGTAGCCGGGTCCGGTCCGCAGCCGGTGGTACCAGCGGGAGGTCGCGTCGTACCGGACCAGGTGCTCCCACTGGGAGCGGTCGGCGGCGACGGAGCGGGCGAGCCCGGCGAACTCGGCCACGGTTTCCGGGTGCTCGCGCGGCGGCTGGAGCAGGTGCGGTACTTCCAGGATGTCGCCGGCGATCTGCAGGTCGCTGTCACTGTTCATGGGTGCGGTGGTTCCTCGGCGGGAGAGTGCGGGGCGGGGTGTCGCGTGCCGTGCGCCCGGGTCACGGGCGTCGCGCGAGCCCTGATGCGGGCGGAGGGAACGGCAACCGGGCCGTGTGGACCCGGGAGCGGCCGGAGCGCTGGGGCAGGCTCAACAGCCGGAACAGCAACAGCTACAGCGAGCGCGGGCAGCACCGTGGGACCCGGCGGTGCGGGTCTGGGTGGGTGCCGAGTTCGCGAGCATGCCCACTAGCACATCGGTTCACACCTTTCCCTGTCAACTTGGCGTCCGCCATGTGGGAGCTGTTTCACCACATCCGGTTCATCCCGCAGAGGAAAGGTTTGTTCAGCGGAGTCGGGGGGACACATGGCGCACCGCCGGGGACGTGGACGTCGTTGCGATCTCGTGATCCGAATGTGATCCGGTTCGCTTCGACGCACATGTCGGAACGAGATCGAACTCTTGGGCGTCCTTCTCGACGAGGGGTCACAGGGGCACCTGTAACCCCGTCGGCTGTCAGGGTTTATGCCGATTTGAACACTTTCCGCATAGCCTTGGTTCCGCAGAGTGAATAAGGGGCCCAATAGCAGATCTCGGCTTGACTGGCCCGGATCGGCACACTTGTAATTTCACTCGTGTCGTTCAGCCGGATTCGGTAACGGCTACATCACGGGGACGCGAAAGACAGACGAGGGGCGCACATGACCGAGCTGGTGCAGCAACTGCTGGTCGACGACGCGGACGAGGAACTCGGCTGGCAGGAGCGCGCGCTGTGCGCCCAGACCGACCCCGAGTCCTTCTTTCCCGAGAAGGGCGGCTCCACCCGCGAGGCCAAGAAGGTCTGCCTGGCCTGCGAGGTCCGCTCCGAATGCCTCGAGTACGCGCTCGCCAACGACGAACGGTTCGGCATCTGGGGCGGTTTGTCCGAGCGTGAGCGCCGCCGCCTGAAGAAGGCCGCCGTCTGAAGGAGGCCGCTGCCTCAAGGAGGCCGCCGTCCGACGGAGGCCGCCGTCCGGCGTCGTCGTGGCCACTGTCACTGTCCGAAAAGAGTCGTCCAGGACGTCGTAAAGCCGGCGCATGCGTGCGTGGCGGCCGACCCGCCCGGCGTGCGACGAAAAGCCGCACATCCTTTCGTAACGAACGGCCCGTCGCAGGTGGATTGTCCACAGGCGGCGGGCCGCGATCTTGTCCAGCCGTTAGTGTGGGCCTCCGTCCGAGACGTCCCGCCGCCCCCTTGGGGCGCAGGCGTCCACCGCAGTCCATCGAACCGGGGCCCGTACCTCGATGTCCGTGCACAGCCATACGGCGGTCCAACACGACCCGTCCACCCCAGAGTTCCCGCGTCACGTGGTCACCGCGGTGCTCGTCGCCCACGACGGCGCCCGCTGGCTGCCCGACGCGCTCGCCGGGCTGCTCGGCCAGGAACGCCCCGTGCAGAACGCCGTGGCGGCCGACACCGGCAGCGCGGACGACTCCGCTCGGCTGCTCACCGACGCGCTCGGCCCCGACCGCGTGCTGCACCTCGCCCGGCGCACCGGTTTCGGCCAGGCCGTCGAGGAGGCGAGCCGCACCGCGCCCGCCCTGACCCCGGACGACCTGCCCTACCTCAAGCGCCCCAGCGGCTGGGACCCCGTCACCCGCACCTGGCGGGACGAGGCCTACGACATGCCGGAGCTGCCGCACGGCGAGCCGGTGCAGTGGCTGTGGCTCCTGCACGACGACTGCGCCCCCGAACCGGGCGCCCTGGCCGAGCTGTTGCGCGTCGTGGAGAACGAGGCCGAGCTGGGGCGCGAGGTCGCCGTCGTCGGCCCCAAGCTCCGCGGCTGGTACGACCGCAGGCAGCTGCTCGAGGTCGGCGTCACCATCGCCAACTCCGGCCGCCGCTGGACCGGCCTGGACCGCCGTGAACAGGACCAGGGCCAGCACGACCACGTCCGCCCGGTGCTGTCCGTGTCCACCGCCGGCATGCTGATCCGGCGCGACGTCTTCGAGCAGCTCGGCGGATTCGACCGGAACCTGCCGCTGATGCGTGACGACGTCGACCTGTGCTGGCGCGCCCAGGCCGTCGGCCACCGCGTCCTCGTCGCCCCCGACGCCGTCGTCCGGCACGCCGAGGCGGCCTCCCGCGAGCGCCGCACCGTCGACTGCGTGGGCCGCACCGCGGCCTCCCCGCACAAGGTCGACAAGGCGGGCGCCGTCTACACGCTCCTCGCCAACGCCCGTTCCGCACAACTGCCCTGGATCCTGCTCCGCCTGGTGCTCGGCACCCTGCTGCGCACGGTGGCGTACCTCGTCGGCAAGGTGCCCGGGCAGGCCGTCGACGAGATCCGCGGTCTGCTGGGGACGTTGCTGCGGCCGGAACGGATCATCGCCGGGCGGCGCAGGCGCGGCCGGCCGCAGATCGACAAGGGCGAGCTGCGCGCGCTGTTCCCGCCCCCCGGAGCGACCGTCCGGGCCACCGTGGAACAGGTCGCGACCAACCTGGTGGGCCGCTCCGACCCGGAGGTGTCCTCGGCCGGCCGGCACGGCGGCGGTCTGGAGTCCGGACCCGGCGGCGACGACGCCGACTTCCTGGAGGTCGAACAGTTCGCGCGACTCAAGCGCATCGCCCGCAAGCCCGGACCGGTGCTGTTCGGCGTGCTGCTGCTCGTCTCGCTCGTCGCCTGCCGCGCGCTGCTCGGCGGTGGCGCGCTCGCCGGCGGCGCGCTGCTGCCCGCGCCCGCCGACTCCTCCGAGCTGTGGTCGCGCTATCTCGACGCCTGGCATCCGGTGGGCGCCGGCGGCACGCATGCCGCGCCGCCCTATCTGGCGTTCGTCGCCCTGCTCGCCGGGGTGCTGCTCGGCTCCACCGGTCTCGCGGTCACGGTGCTGCTCGTCTGCTCGGTGCCGCTCGCCGGGTTCACCGCGTACTTCGCCTCGCGTCCCCTCGTCGAGTCGCGGCTGCTGCGCGCGTGGGCGTCCGTCGCCTACGCGTTCCTGCCCGCCGCCACCGGCGCCCTCGCCGGCGGCCGTATCGGCACCGCGGTCCTCGCGGTGCTGCTGCCCCTGATCGCACGCGCGGGCATCGCGGCGAGCGGACTCGCCCACGCGTCCGGCGCGCGCGGTAGCTGGCGCGCCACCTGGGCGTACGCGCTCCTGCTGACGATCACCACCGCGTTCACCCCGATCGTGTGGCCGGTCGCCCTCGTCCTGGGCGTCGCGCTGCTCGTCGTGCGCCGCGGCGACATCGTCGCCTACGGCCCGCGCTTCCTCGCCCAGGTCGGCACCCCGCTGCTGCTGCTCGCCCCCTGGTCGCTGTCGCTGCTGCCGTTCGGCTTCTTCAAGGAGGCCGGTCTGGCGTACGGCGCGAGTGCGGCCTCCGCCTTCGACCTGCTCGGCGCGAGCCCGGGCGGGCCGGGCACGGTCAGCGGGCTGATGCTCATCGGTGTCGTCCTCGCCGCGCTGGCCGCCCTGCTGCGCAGCGAGCGCCAGGGCGCCATCCGGACGGCGTGGGCGGCCGCCCTGGTGGCGCTCGTCTTCGCGGTCCTGTCCAACCGCTCCGCGTGGGCCGGTCCGGCGACCCTCGTCTACGGCCTAGCGCTGCTGGCCGCCGCCGCGATCGGTGCGGACGGCGCCCGCGCGCGGGTGGCCGAGCAGAGCTTCGGCTGGCGCCAGCCGGTCGCCGCGCTCATCGCGTTCGCGTCCGCGGCCGGGCCGCTGCTCATCGCCGCAGGATGGATGATCCGCGGCGCCGACGGGCCGCTGGAGCGGCGCGACCCCGTGCAGGTGCCCGCGTTCGTCGCCGAGGAGAGCGGCACCAGCGACCAGGCCCGCACCCTGCTCCTCGACGGCGAGTCGACCGCGCGCGTGGGCTACACCCTGGTCCGTGGCTCGGGCGCCCGCCTCGGCGACGGTGAACTCGCCGCCGAGGACGGCGAGAACAAGCAGCTCGACAAGGTCGTCGCCAACCTCGTCGCGGGTTCCGGCGCCGACCAGGCCGACGAACTCGGCGGCTTCGCCGTGCGCTACGTCCTCGTCCGCAAGGGCGCGCCCCGCGACATCAGCCGCACGCTGGACGCCACGCCCGGCCTGACCCGGCTCAGCCAGCAGGACGGCAGCGCGCTGTGGCGGGTCGACCACGAGGTCTCCCGCGCCGCGATCGTCGGCGGCACGGGCGCCCCCGTGCCCGTCGCGGCCGGTCCCGTGGAGATCCACACCACGATCCCCTCCGGCACCGAGGGCCGCACCCTGCGGATCGCCGACACCGCCGACCCGGACTGGACCGCCACCCTGGACGGCAAGCCGCTGACCCGCACCACCGTGGACGGCTGGGCCCAGGGCTTCCGACTGCCCGCGTCCGGCGGCAGGTTGGACGTCACCTATGACACTCCGCTCGGCCACACCGCCTGGCTGTGGACGCAGGGAGCGCTCGCCGTCGTCCTGGTGGTGCTCGCCCTGCCCGGGCGCCGCCGCGACGTCGACGACGACCTCCCCGAGGAGCGGGTGGTACCCGCGCAGGACACCGCAGGCGAGGGCCGCCGCGCCCGCCGGCTGCGCGCCCAGGCCGAGGCGGAAGAGCCCGCCCAGGACGCCGACACCCCGCCGCCTGCTCCCGAGGAGCCCCCCGCGGCCGTCCCGCACCAGCCGGCCTACGCGGAGTGGGACACGACGGGCTACGCGGACACCGAGTACGGCTCCTACGGCGGCGAGCACTACCAGGGCGCCCCCCAGCCGTACGCGCCGGGCGCCTACGAGCAGCAGCCGTACCAGCACGACCCCTATCAGGGCACCCAGTACGACCCCTACGCCTACGGCAACACGGCGCCGTACGACCCGACGTACACCCAGGGCTACGCCACGCCGTACGACCCGGCGCACGGCACCGACAGTGAGCGCCCCGACGGGAGCCAGCAGTGAAGCGCACGACTCTGTCCCTGATCGCCGGCGCGACCGCGCTGGCCGCCGTCACCGGATTCGCGGCACTCGGCGCGCCGGCCGCCTCCGGCAGCGACACCCCGAAGGCGGCCGCCCGGCTGCCCGTGGAGCAGACCCGGCTGCTGTGCCCGCAGCCGAGCACCTCCGACATCGCCGACACCTCGTACGCGTCCTTCACCCCCGTCGTGCAGGGCGCCGGTGACAACGGCAGGGCCCAACTGACCGCGGCCGCCGAGCAGTCGGCGGACAGCGCGGACACCGGGAACAGCGGCAAGGGAAGCAAGGGCAAGAAGCAGTCCGGCGCGCCGGCGCTCACCCCGAAACAGCCGGGCACCCCGGTCACCGGGGACGGTTCGGGCGCCGACACGCCCGCGTTGATCGGCACCGCCACGGGCAGGTTCGCGCCCGGCTGGACGGTCCAGGAGACCACCTCGGTCGCCGCGGGTGCCGGGCGCGGGCTGCTCGGTATGAACTGCTCCGCCCCGGACACCGAGTTCTGGTTCCCGGGCGCCAGCACGGACGCCTCACGCACCGACTACGTCCACCTGACCAACCCCGACGACTCGGCCGCGGTCGTCGACATCGAGCTGTACGGCAAGGGCGGCGACCTGAAGTCGACCGTCGGCGAGGGCATCACCGTCCAGCCGCACTCCAGCGAACCGGTCCTGCTGTCCACGCTCACCGAGGCACGGGAGAGCGACCTCACGGTCCACGTCAGCGTCCGCAGCGGCCGGGTCGGCGCCGCGGTGCAGGCCCTCGACGACAAGCTGGGCGGCGACTGGCTGTCCGCCTCCACGGACCCGGCGGGCTCCCTGGTGCTGCCCGGCATCCCCAAGGACGCCACCGACGTGCGTCTGGTCGCCTTCACACCGGGCGACTCCGACGCCGACCTCAAGGTGCGTCTCGCCTCGCCCTCCGGGGAGATCACGCCGGCCGGGAACGAGACGGTGCACGTGAAGGCCGGCATGACCACCGCGGTGGACCTCGGCGACATCACGCGCGGCGAGGCCGGCTCCCTGGTGCTGACGCCCACCGGCACGCCGGTCCCGGTGGTCGCCGCGCTGCACGTGGTGCGGGGCACGGGCGGCAAGCAGGAGTCGGCGTTCATCCCGGCCACCGCGCCGGTCGGCACGCGCGCGTCGGTCGCCGGCAACAGCGCCAAGGGCACCACGCTCGCCCTGGCCGCGCCGGGCGCCACGGCCACCGTCAAGGTCACGGCGTCCGCGGGCAGCGGGGGCGGCGCGGCCGTGACGAAGCAGTACACGATCAAGGGCGGGACGACCCAGAACGTGGACGCGCCCGTGCCGAGCGGTCTGAAGGGCACCTACGCGCTCACCGTCGAGACGCTCTCCGGCGGTCCCGTCTACGCCTCCCGCACCCTTGAGACGACCCTCGAGGGCGTGCCGGCGTTCACCGTGCAGACCCTCCCGGACGACCGGGGCACGGTGGCCGTGCCGGAGACGCGGCAGGACCTGTCGGTGCTGCTGGAGAAGTGACGGAAGGACCCCCGGAAGGATCCGTGCGCCTGGGGGCTCAGTCCTCGCCGTAGCGCGGGTCGACCGTCTCCGGTGTCAGCCCCAGCAGCTCCGCCACCTGCTCGACGACCACCTCGTGCACCAGGGCGGCGCGCTCGTCGCGGCTCTTGGTGCGGATCTCCACCGGGCGCCGGTAGACCACCACGCGCGCCCGGCGGCCGTCGCGAGCCGGGATCGTGCCTCCCAGCGGCACGGCCTCGTCGCTCCAGCCGGCGCCGGGGCCGTCCAGGCGCGGCACGTCCAGAACCAGGAAGTCGATCTCGGCGAGCTGCGGCCAGCGCCGCTCCAGGCGCTCCACGGAGTCCTGCACCAGATCCGCGAACACCTCGGCGCGGCTCGCGGAGAGCGGTACCTGGGGCGGTGCGACGGGGCCGCGCATGCCTCGGCCGTGGCGGTCACGGCGGCGGGGCCCGGGTGCTGTGGCGCGGGGCGGTACGGGGGTGTCCATCACTGAAAGAAGCGTAGCCCCCACGGGGGCGCCACGCCCGGCCCGACGCGGACCTGCGCCGCGTCCGGGAGCGTCCGTCCGCCCGGACCGCCGCGGACGGTCCGGTCCAGGCGGACGGGGTCGCGCGGCATGTCGCCGGATGAGCATTCCGGCCAAGCTTGGGCTCGATTCCGTATCCCCCGAGACCGTCGAGCTCATGAAATTTGACGAGGTTTGTACCAAGTGGTGACCGCTTTCAAGGTCGTCCGATATCTCGTCATGGGCTGTCCACCCAGGTCAGCCGTGCGGCCCCGAAAGGGGGTGTGGGGCGTTTCACAGCACGACACGGTGGAGTGACCTGGGGGAGAGTCGTCGCGGCCCGCTCAAGAGTGCGGTACCGTCCAACGTCGTGAGCCCTGTACGTCGCTGTTCGCGCACCGCTTGCGGCCGACCCGCCGTCGCGACGCTGACGTACGTCTACGCCGACTCGACCGCGGTCCTCGGCCCGCTCGCCACCTACGCCGAACCCCACTGCTACGACCTGTGCGCCGAGCACTCCGAGCGGCTGACCGCGCCGCGCGGCTGGGAGGTCGTCCGGCTGCTGGACGGCTCGGCCCCCGCGCGCCCCAGCGGCGACGACCTGGAAGCGCTGGCCAACGCGGTTCGCGAGGCGGCCCGCCCGCAACAGCGCACGGCCGAGGCGGGCGGCGGCAGCAGCGCACGCACGGCAGACCCGATGGAGGTCGCACGCCGCGGCCACCTGCGCGTCCTGCGTTCGCCCGACAACTGAGTTCGCCCGACAACTGAGCGCCCGGATCCCGCGCCGGGTCCCCCTTTCCGGTCCCCTGCCCGCGCCGTCGGCGGTTCCCGCGGACCCGTGTGCCCGAGGGGACCCGGTATGAACTCCGTTCGAAGTGTTCGCCGGACCTTGGACCCCGGGACCGGGTGTCCGTCCCAGCAGGTAATTTGGGGGCATCGTTGAGAACTCAGGAGGGTTGGCCGTGGCTGCTGATCTGTCGCAGATCGTGAAGGCGTACGACGTACGCGGGGTGGTCCCGGACCAGTGGGACGAGACGCTGGCCGAGCTGTTCGGCGCGGCCTTCGCCCAGGTGACCGGTGCGGACGCGATCGTGATCGGCCACGACATGCGGCCCTCGTCCCCGGGGCTCGCGGACGCCTTCGCGCGCGGAGCCGCCGGACGCGGCGCCGACGTCACCGAGATCGGCCTGTGTTCGACGGACCAGCTGTACTACGCGTCGGGTGCGCTGAACCTGCCGGGCGCCATGTTCACCGCCTCGCACAACCCGGCGCAGTACAACGGCATCAAGATGTGCCGGGCCGGCGCCGCACCCGTCGGCCAGGACACCGGCCTCGCCGATATCCGCGCCCTGGTCGAGGAGTGGCTGGACGGGGAAGCGCCGCAGCCCGTGGAGACGCCCGGGACGATCACCCGGCGCGACACGCTGGAGGACTACGCGGCGTACCTGCGCTCGCTCGCCGACCTGACGTCCATCCGCCGCCTGAAGGTCGTCGTCGACGCCGGGAACGGCATGGGCGGGCACACCGTGCCGACCGTCCTGTCCGGGCTGCCCGTCGACCTGGTCCCCATGTACTTCGAGCTGGACGGCACGTTCCCCAACCACGAGGCCAACCCGCTCGACCCGAAGAACATCGTCGACCTGCAGAAGCGGGTGCGCGAAGAGCGCGCCGACATCGGCATCGCCTTCGACGGCGACGCGGACCGCTGCTTCGTCGTCGACGAGCACGGCGACCCGGTCACCCCGTCCGCGATCACCGCGCTGGTCGCCGCCCGGGAACTGGCCAAGCACGGCGGCAAGGGCACGATCATCCACAACCTGATCACGTCCTGGTCGGTGCCCGAGGTCGTCCGGGAGCACGGCGGCTCACCGGTGCGCACCCGCGTCGGCCACTCCTTCATCAAGGCCGAGATGGCCCGCACCGGCGCGATCTTCGGCGGCGAGCACTCCGCGCACTACTACTTCAAGGACTTCTGGAACGCGGACACGGGCATGCTGGCCGCACTCCACGTCCTCGCGGCCCTCGGCGGCCAGGACGGCCCGCTGTCGCAGCTCGTCGCCGAGTACGACCGCTATGTGGGCTCCGGCGAGATCAACTCCACGGTCGACGACCAGAAGGGCCGCCTCGCCGCCATCAAGGCCGCCTACGAGGGCCGCGAAGGCGTCGAACTGGACGAGCTCGACGGCCTGACCGTCTCCTCCGCCGACTGGTGGTTCAACGTCCGCCCGTCCAACACCGAACCCCTCCTGCGGCTGAACGCCGAGGCGAGGGACGAGGCGACCATGGCGAAGATCCGGGACGAGGCGCTGGAGATCATCCGCGGCTGACGCCCCGGCACACCGCGGGGGCGGCGGGGCGGGCGCGCACGGCAGCGCCCGCCCCGCCCAACCCCCGCACGCCGCCGCCCGCAGCGGTAGTCTGACCAGGCCAAGCGCACCAGCCCGAAGGGACCCCTCATGCCGCTCGAAGCCGGCCTCCTGGAGATCCTCGCCTGCCCGGCGTGCCACGCCCCGCTCAAGGAGGAGGAGAGCGAGTTGGTCTGCACCGGCCAGGACTGCGGCCTCGCCTACCCCGTCCGGGACGGCATCCCCGTCCTGCTCGTCGACGAGGCCCGCCGCCCGGCCTGACGCACCCGGCGATCGGAGGCTGCCGCCCATGCTCGACGAATCGCTGCTCGACGACCCCGAGGCGCTGGCGCGCGCCGACCGGCGCGAACTGCTCAGAGGTGCCGCCGAGGCAGGCGCCCGGGTCCGCACCGCCGTGCGGTTCGCCGCCGAGGCGGGGGTCAACGACCTGAAGCCCGACGGCCGCCCCCGAGCCGTCCTCATCGCGGGCCCCGGCACCGCCTCCGTGGGCGTCGCCGAACTGCTCGGCACCCTCGCCGGCGCCGCCTGCCCGGTCGTCCGCATCCACCCCACCGGCGTCGCCCCCGCAGCCGGCGCGCTGCGCTGGGAGCTGCCCGGCTGGGCCGGGCCCGTCGACCTCCTGCTGATCGCGACGCCCGACGGCAGCGAACCGGGCCTCGGCATCCTGGTCGAGCAGGCCTACCGGCGTAGCTGCACCGTCGTCGCCGTGGCCCCCGCCCGCTCCCCGATCACGGAGGCGGTGACCGGCGCACACGGCCTGTTCGTGCCGATGGCGACCGCCCCCTACGAGCCGGAGGAACCCCTCGCCGCGTCCGCGCCCGGCGTCCTGTGGGCCCTGCTGACCCCGCTGCTCGCCCTCCTGGACCGCACCGGCCTGCTGTCCGCGCCGCCCCAGGTCCTGGAGAAGGTCGCCGACCGCCTCGACCAGGTCGCCGAGCGCTGCGGCCCGGCCATCGCCACCTACAGCAACCCGGCCAAGAACCTCGCCGCCGAACTCGCCGAGGCACTCCCGGTCATCTGGACGGAAGGCGTCTCCGCCGCACCGGCCGGCCGCCGCTTCGCCGCCGCGCTCGCCGAACTGGCCGGCCGCCCCGCGCTCACCGCACAGCTTCCCGAGGCGCTCGCCTCGCACAGCGTCCTGCTGTCCGGCGCGCTCGCCGCGGGCGCGGACCCCGACGACTTCTTCCGCGACCGCGTCGAGGAGGCCCAGGCCCTGCACGCGCGCGTGGTGCTCCTGCGCGACCGCCCCATCGGAGGCCTGAGCGCCGCCCCCGCCGCCCGCGAACTGGCCCTCAGCCACGACACGGCGATCAGCGAACTCGAACCCGAGGACGGCGACGAGCTGGAGACCCTTGCGGAGCTGATCGCCCTCACCGATTTCGCCGCCGTTTACGTGGCGCTCGCTTCCGGCGCCTGAGCTTGGCCGACACCACCTGACCAGCGCGCACCGGCCGACGCTGCCCGAGGGGCGGCGGGCCGGGCGGCGTACGTACGGAGAAAAAGACACTCATGGATCGCCTCGACAACACCATCCGCCCCTACGCCTGGGGTTCGACCACCGCCATCCCGCGGCTCCTCGGCGTGGAGCCGACCGGTGAGCCGCAGGCGGAGATGTGGATGGGCGCCCACCCCGGCGCACCCTCGCGCACCCCGCGCGGCCCCCTCAACGAGGTGATCGACAAGGCACCGGAACGCGAACTGGGGCAGCGGACGGTCGCCCGGTTCGGCCCCCGGCTGCCGTTCCTGCTGAAGATCCTCGCCGCCGGCGCCCCGCTCTCCCTCCAGGTCCACCCGAACCTGGACCAGGCGAAGGAGGGCTACGCCGACGAGGAGCGCCGCGGCATCCCCGTCGACGCGCCGCACCGCAACTACAAGGACGCCAACCACAAGCCCGAACTGATCTGCGCCCTCACCGAGTTCGACGGCCTGTGCGGCTTCCGCACCCCCGACGCCGCCGCCGGCCTGCTCGCGGGCCTCGACGTCGACTCCCTCAAGCCGTACGTCGACCTGCTGCACGCCCACCCCGAGGACGCCGCCCTGCGCGAGGTCCTCACCGCCGTGCTGACCGCCGACCCCGAGGAGATGACCCACACGGTCACCGAGGCGGCGGCCGCCTGTGCCCGCCTCGGCGGCGCCTACGCCCCTTACGCCGACATCGCCCACCACTACCCCGGCGACCCCGGCGTGATCGCCGCGATGCTGCTCAACCACGTCCGGCTCCAGCCCGGTGAGGCCCTCTACCTCGGCGCCGGAGTCCCGCACGCCTACCTCGACGGCCTGGGCGTGGAGATCATGGCCAACTCCGACAACGTCCTGCGCTGCGGCCTGACCCCCAAGCACGTCGACGTCCCCGAACTGCTGCGCATCGTCCGCTTCGAGGCGAGCGACCCCGGTGTCCTGCGCCCCGAGGCCTCCGCGGACGGCGAGGAGGTCTACGAGACGCCCATCGACGAGTTCCGCCTCTCCCGGTACGCGCTGACCGAGGGTGCCGCCCCGTGCGACCTCACGCGTGCGACCCCGCAGATCCTGCTGTGCACGGCCGGTTCGGTCCGCGCGGGCGACCAGGTGCTCGCGCCCGGCGAGTCGGTGTTCGTACCGGCGGAGGACAAGGCCGAGGTGTCCGGAGCCGGCACGGTCTTCCGGGCCACCGTCGCCGCCTGACAGCGCCGCCCGGCCCCGGGCCGGGCGGCCGTCGCCGTCCCGGCCCGCCGCACCGCCGTCGGAGCCTGCTGCAACAATGGCCCACCGGCAAAGGACGGGCAAAGCCCCGGACGGCGTACGGCACGTGCGGACGCCCGGGCGCGACGGCTACGAAGGGACAACGCGAACACATGAGCGCGTCAGGCGGCACCAGGGCGATCGTGGCGGCACTCGGCGCCAACCTCGCGATCGCGGCATCGAAGTTCGTCGCGTTCGCCTTCAGCGGCTCGTCGTCGATGCTCGCCGAGGGCGTCCACTCGCTCGCCGACTCCGGCAACCAGTTCCTGCTGCTGATCGGCGGAAAGCGCGCCCAGCGCGAGGCGACCCCGCAGCACCCGTTCGGCTACGGCCGCGAGCGGTTCATCTACGCCTTCCTCGTCTCCATCGTCCTCTTCTCCATCGGCGGCATGTTCGCCATCTACGAGGGCTACGAGAAGATCCGGCACCCGCACGCCCTGGAGCACTGGTACTGGCCGGTCGGCGTCCTCGTCTTCGCGATCATCGCCGAGGGCTTCTCCTTCCGCACGGCGATAAAGGAGTCCAACGAACTGCGCGGGACGCTGTCCTGGGCGCAGTTCATCCGCCGCGCCAAGGCGCCCGAGCTGCCGGTGGTCCTCCTGGAGGACTTCGGCGCGCTCATCGGTCTCGCCCTCGCCCTCGGCGGCGTCGGCCTCGCCCTGCTGACCGGCGACGGCGTCTGGGACGGCATCGGCACCGTCTGCATCGGTGTGCTCCTCGTCCTCATCGCCCTGGTCCTCGCCGCCGAGACCAAGTCCCTCCTCCTCGGCGAGGCCGCGGGCGCCGAGGTGGTCAAGCAGATCGAAGCGGCGATCGTCGACGGCGAGACGGTCACCGGCCTCATCCACATGCGCACGCTCCACCTGGGCCCCGAGGAGCTGCTGATCGCTGCCAAGATCGCCGTGCAGCACGACGACACGGCCGCGCAGGTCGCCTCCGCGATCAACGCCGCCGAGGCCCGCATCCGCGCCGCCGTCCCCATCGCCCGCGTCATCTACCTCGAGCCGGACATCTACAGCGAGGCCGAGGCCGCCAAGGGCCCGGACCCCGAGGCGACGCCCGGCGGCCCGGTGCCCGGCGCCGGGCACTGAGCACACCGCTGACCCGCGGCAGACCCGTCGAGACGTCTGTCGCCCGGCCCCGCCTCCCGCACGCCTGCCGCAAGCAACCGGACGTCTTCGGAGGCGGACTGGGACGGCCGGGTCCTCCGGTGTAGCTTTGAACGGAGCCAGACGTCGCTGCTGATGGCGGTCGGGCGGTCCAGGACGGGCCGACCGAGGGAGAGAGGGCCTCCGACGGACTGCGCTGCGCGCACGTGGGCATGCCTGTGTCCTCTTCGGGCACCCCTGTGCCCGCCGCCGCGCAGACCAGCCGTACCCACCTCGACCCAACCCCGAGGAGCAGCTCGCAATGACGACTGTCGAGAACCGACAGGACTTCAAGGTCGCCGACCTCTCGCTGGCCGAGTTCGGCCGCAAGGAGATCACCCTCGCCGAGCACGAGATGCCCGGCCTGATGGCGATCCGCAAGGAGTACGCCGAGGCGCAGCCCCTGGCCGGCGCCCGCATCACCGGCTCCCTGCACATGACCGTCCAGACCGCCGTCCTCATCGAGACGCTGGCCGCCCTCGGCGCGCAGGTCCGCTGGGCGTCGTGCAACATCTTCTCCACCCAGGACCACGCGGCCGCCGCCATCGCCGTCGGCCCGAACGGCACCCCCGACAACCCCCAGGGCATCCCCGTCTTCGCCTGGAAGGGCGAGACCCTCGAGGAGTACTGGTGGTGCACGGAGCAGGCGCTGACCTGGCCGGACAGCCCCACCGGCGGCCCGAACATGATCCTCGACGACGGTGGTGACGCCACCCTCCTCGTCCACAAGGGCGTCGAGTACGAGAAGGACGGCAAGGTCCCCTCGCCCGACACCGCGGAGTCCGACGAGCACCGCGTCATCCTGGAGCTGCTGACCCGCACCCTGGGCGAGAACCCCCAGAAGTGGACCCAGCTGGCGTCCGAGATCCGCGGCGTGACCGAGGAGACCACGACCGGTGTCCACCGCCTGTACGAGATGCAGCGCGAGGGCACGCTCCTGTTCCCGGCGATCAACGTCAACGACGCCGTCACCAAGTCGAAGTTCGACAACAAGTACGGCTGCCGCCACTCCCTGATCGACGGCATCAACCGCGCCACCGACACCCTGATCGGCGGCAAGACCGCGGTCGTCTGCGGCTACGGCGACGTGGGCAAGGGCTGCGCGGAGTCCCTGCGCGGACAGGGCGCCCGCGTGATCGTCACCGAGATCGACCCGATCTGCGCGCTGCAGGCCGCCATGGACGGCTACCAGGTCACGACCCTGGACGAGGTCATCGACAAGGCCGACATCTTCGTCACCACGACGGGCAACCGGGACATCATCATGGCCAGTGACATGGCCAAGATGAAGCACCAGGCGATCGTCGGCAACATCGGCCACTTCGACAACGAGATCGACATGGCCGGCCTCGCCAAGGTCCCCGGCATCGTCAAGGACGAGATCAAGCCGCAGGTCCACACCTGGACCTTCCCCGACGGCAAGAAGATCATCGTGCTCTCCGAGGGCCGCCTGCTGAACCTGGGCAACGCCACCGGACACCCGTCGTTCGTGATGTCCAACTCCTTCGCGGACCAGACCCTGGCCCAGATCGAGCTGTTCACCAAGCCCGACGCGTACCCGACCGGCGTGTACGTGCTGCCCAAGCACCTCGACGAGAAGGTCGCCCGCCTCCACCTGGACGCGCTCGGCGTGAAGCTCACCAAGCTCCGCCCCGAGCAGGCCGTCTACATCGGCGTCGACGTCGAGGGCCCGTACAAGCCGGACCACTACCGCTACTGACCGAGCGCCGGTTCGAAGGCAGGCCCCCGCACCCCCGTGCCGGGGGCCTGCCCCCTTCCCGGACCGGAAGCCCCGCAGACCGCCGGACCTTCCGGACCACTGGGCGGACCGGCCCGTCAAGCCCCAGGACCCCCATGCCCCGCGGCCGATATTCGCTTCACGACCCGCACGACCAGACCCTCCTCGCCGAAGAACACTTCCAGTGCGCGCCCGGCCCCACCGGCTGGCGCTACGTCTCCCGACTGACCACCCCCGCCGACAGGGGGCCTGGCGGTGTTCCCCAGGAAGGCACAGTCGCCGGCTCTGTGGACCTCGCCCTCGACGAACTCGGGCGCCCCATCCGCCTCGAACTCCATGCCGCGGGCTGGCAGGTGCGGGGCGCCGCCCTCGACGGCGTCACCTGGGTCCGCACCGACCCCACCGGCGCCCACGCCACCGAAGGCAATGTCCGCGCCCACGCCTTCACCGGCACATCCCCCGCTTTCCTCGTCGCCACCGCCCGTCTGCTGCGCCTCACCCCCTCTTCCTCCGCGACGCGCGTACGCCTCGTCGCCTTCACCGATCCGGTCCTCGCCCCCCGCACCGTGGACCAGTCCTGGGCCCTGATCGCAAGAGAAACACACACCACTGACAACGCCCCCCTGATCGTGGACGAATACCAGGTCACAGCCCTGGACACGGGTGAGCGGCACACCATCCACATCGCAGGCGACGTGGTGCTGGCGGCACCCGGCATCGAACTGGAGGACCTCGAGTCACCGCCGTCGGTGTTTCCGTGACCGCGGCACCCGCGGTGACCACGGCACCCGCGGTGACCGCGGCACCCGCGGTGACCGCGGTTATGCGGGCGGCGCGAAGCCGGTGGAGGGCCGGGCCGGTGGTTCGGGGTGCGGGGGCTGCGTCGGCGCCGACTGCACGTCCTGCGAACTGAAGGGCACCGGGGCCTGGGGTGGGGCATACGGCGGCCGAGCCGGGCCGCCGGCCTGCGGACCCGCCTGCTGCACCGACTCGGCGGCTCCCCAGCCGCCGGACGCCCGCCGGGCCTCCCGTGCCTGCCGCTCCTGCACCACCGCCGCCAGATAGGCGGCCGGCGGCACCCCGGGCGGTGTCGGCACGCCCGTACGGGCCGCGAGGTCGGCGGCGAGACGTTCCGCCATCGTCCAGCCCACCTGCGGGTCCAGCTGATGCATCCGGGTCAGGTACTGCCGGATCGCCAGCCACAGCCCGTCCGGAACCGCCGAAAGGTCCAGCGCGGAGAACCGCCCGGCCAGCCATGGCGGCGGTGGGGGCGCGAAGGTCGCATGGCCGGCGGGCACCCGCTCGCGCACGACGAGCGTGCCCGCGAACACGTCGCCGAGCCGCCGTCCCCGTGCCGACACGAGCGAGGCGATGCACGCCACGACCCCGAAGGTCATGAGGATCTCGACCACACCGACCGCGCCCCGCACCAACGCATGGCGGAACCGGATCGGCCCCCCGTCGTCGCGCACCACCCGCAGCCCGCACGCGAGCTTGCCCAGCGAACGCCCGTGGCTCAGCGTCTCCACCACGATCGGCCCGCCCACCAGCACGAGCACGAAGGCGGCGATCGACACCGCGATCTGCGCGGCGTCGTCCAGCCCCGCCGTGGACGCCACCAGAGCGATCATCACCAGGATGTAGGCGACGACGGTCACCACCAGGTCGAGCAACACGGCCAGTGCCCGGCTCGGCAGCTTCGCGGGGCGCAGCTCCAGCGCCACCGCCTCACCCGTCACTAGCTCACTCACACCGGCCGCCCTTCCCCTGACCCACCCCTGAGTACGACAGTCTGCCAAGCTGAGGGCACACCGCGCCGCAGCACGAGGAGCAGCCCGCCCATGGACCTCGACGTGTTCGTGTCCACCCACCGCGCCGAGTGGGACCGCCTCGAGGAACTGCTGCGCCGCCGGCGCCGCCTCACCGGAGCCGAGGCGGACGAACTCGTCGCCCTCTACCAGCGCACCGCCACGCATCTGTCGCTGATCCAGTCCAGCGCACCCGACCCTCGGCTCACCGGCCGGCTCAGTCAACTCGTGGCACGCGCGCGTAGTGCCGTGACGGGCACGCGCCGCGCCTCCTGGCGTGATGTGACACGGTTCCTCACCCACGGTTTCCCGGCCGCCGTCTACCGTTCCCGCCGCTGGTGGATACCCACGGCACTGCTCTCCACGGTGGTGGCGGTGCTCCTGGGATGGTGGATCGGGACCCACCCGGAGGTGCAGGCATCGATCGCGGCCCCCGGCGAACTACGGAACCTGACACGCCCCGGCGGCGAGTACGAGACGTACTACTCGAGCCATCCCGCTGCCGCCTTCGCCGCCCAGGTGTGGACGAACAACGCCCGAGCCGCCGCGATGTGCCTGGTCCTGGGCATCTTCCTGGGTCTCCCGGTGCTGTGGATCCTCTTCGAGAACATGTTGAACCTGGGGGTCGGCATCGGCCTGATGTCCTCGGCGGGCCGTCTGGACACCTTTCTGGGCCTGGTCCTCCCGCACGGCCTGCTGGAGCTGACGGCCGTCTTCGTGGCTGCCGGAACAGGTCTGCGACTGGGCTGGACCCTCATCGACCCGGGTCCCCGGACCCGTCGCACCGCCCTCGCCGAGGAGGGCAGGGCCGCCCTCGGCATGGCCATCGGACTCGCGCTGGTCCTGTTCGTCTCGGGAGCCATCGAAGGGTTCGTGACGCCCTCCGGCCTTCCCACCTGGGCCCGGATCGGGATCGGGATCGCCGCTGAGCTGGCATTCCTCGCCTACGTCTATGTCCTGGGCGGACGCGCGGCACGGGCCGGGGACACGGGCGACGTGGACGCGGACGAGCGCAGCGCAACCGTTCCGACGGCGGCATGACCGGAATGACCCCTCCGGATGTGCGTCTTCCGGCGTTGGCCTGCTAGTCTCCTCTTCGCCCCGCGGGACCTGTTGACACGGGTGGCGTGGGGAGGTAGATTCAGACAGTTGCCTGGAGGTGGACCCGTCCACCCACAACAGGAACAGTGAGCATCTGCCGGCTCTCGGAGCGCTCCGTTCCGAGAAGCCCCCCGATTGATTCAGAAGTGGTCGGCGGTCAGTCCGCCCCAAAACCTCTGATAAAGTCGGAACCGCCGGAAAGGGAAACGCGAGAGCGGGAACCTGGAAAGCACCGAGGAAATCGGATCGAGAAAAGATCTGATAGAGTCGGAAACACCGAAGGGAAGCGCCCGGAGGAAAGCCCGAAAGGGTGAGTACGAAGGAAGCGTCCGTTCCTTGAGAACTCAACAGCGTGCCAAAAGTCAACGCCAGATATGTTGATACCCCGTCCGTCGGATGATTCCGATGGTCGAGGTTCCTTTGAAGAAAACACAGCGAGGACGCTGTGAACAGTCGGATCATTCCTCCGATTGTTCCGCTCCCGTGTGTGTCACCGGGATAGCCC